>CAMSEJ010000054.1 GCA_947057405.1 uncultured Roseburia sp. | reverse complement strand
GCCAGCCAAAACCGTAGTCAGTCAGAGGGAAGGGTGTGCGGCTGGGGCCTTGTGATGGGGGTTAGGGGCTCTTAAGCATCCCGTCCGATCCACAGCAATGCCCTGCCACGGATGGCAGGGCAAACCGGAACCGCGCCATGGACGGCGCGTTTCCGGTGGTTGCGTCAGCATGAGAATACCAAAATGGGATGCTTTAGAGCCCCTTAGCCCCGGAACACAGACTCAGACGCACACCCTTCCCTCTGACTGACGGCCCCTTTGCCGCAACTTTTTTGTGCCGGCATTATACCGGAATGATTTTACAAACACGCTATAACAGGAGGTTTTGTGATGAAAAGAAAAATATGGGTTGGTTTGCTGTGTGCCGGGATGCTGTCCGGCTGTCTGGCGGGGTGTGAAAAAACGCCGGAGGAAGCGATTGTAAGAGAGAAGGGCGCGGATCGGATCAAGGAGTATGAAGCGTCGCCGCAGGATGGCGTAAAGGGCTCGCTGCGGGAAATGCTTTCGGCGCCGGAGCATTATAAAAACGAAGCCGGCTATGAGGACGGCAGGCTTGTCATTGATACGGACGCTAAGGTAGTTGTGCCGGAGGCGGAGGCGGTAAATACGTATGCGGTTTCGGCGAAGGAAGCGGATCAGGAACTGATTGATACGGTGACGGAGGCGTTTTTTCCGGAAGGGAAGATTTATCACAGGTATTCGTATGATATTCGGACAAAAGAGGATCACAGGGAGCGGGCGACGCTGCTGAAGCGGTACCGGTCGGAAGGGAATCTGGATCCGTATGAGTATGGAACGGATGAAAACGGGAATCTGCAGTATGATATCGACGAGCAGATCCGGTGGGAGGAGGAATCCGTTTTGACGGCGCCGGAGAAGGCGGAAAAAACAGAGGTTAAACCGATGTTTGGAATTTCGTATGAAAACGAAAAAGGAGAAGGCGCCCAGGTGGATACGGATTCTTTCGGCGGGGTTGTGGAAACGGCGGACGGAAATTTTAATTATACCATAAATTACAGCCTGAAGCCGGACGTGCAGTTTTTGATTGAACGGCGCAGGGAAGATCCAATCGATCCGTATGTGTTTTCGGGCTGGACGGAAGGGGAATTTTTTCTGCGCGGCGAAGGGGAGAATCCTGTAACAAAGGAGCATGTGGAACGCAAATTAAATATCTCGTTTGAGGACGCCAAAAAGACGGCGGAACAAAAGGCAGAGCGTCTGGGCTGGGATTTGAAGCTTTTGGAATGGGATTACGCGGTCTTATGCTATGGGGAAGTCGGCGTAAGGGCGGATCGCATGCTTGACGCGGGATACAAGTTTTATTTTTCCAGGGAGATTGACGGCATTCCGGTAACGCATACCATGTCTTACGGCGGCGCCCTTGAGGATATGGACAGCACGCTTAAACCGTGGAGTTATGAGCGCTGTGAAATGATTGTCGGGGATGACGGGATTCAGTATGTAAGTATTTACAATCCCTATGAGATTGGGGAGGTGCAGACGGAGCATGTGAAGCTTTTGGATTTTGACAGTGTGATGCGGATTTATGAACAGATGATGGAAATATCGAATGCGGATATTACAAAGTATGAGGCCAGCAGGAAGTACCATATCCGCAGAATTGCGTTTGGATACGCCAGAATTTACGATCCGACAAAATCGAATGATACGGGGCTTTTGGTGCCGGCCTGGGATTTTTTCGGCGGATTTGACGGGGAGGGGATGGACGGAACCCCGATGGCGGAGGATACGGGCGAGAATTCGACGCGCAGTTATTTGACGATTAACGCGGTGGACGGAACGGTGATTGACCGGGAAATCGGGTATTAAAACCGCGGCGGGAAAGGAGAACCGGAAATGGGACGAAAAGGGTTACTGGCATGCCTGTGCATGATAAGCCTCGGCTGCCTGGCAGGGTGTGAGAAAACGCCGGAGGACGCGGTTGTAAGGGAGAAAGGCGCGGACAGGATAAGGGAGTATGAAGGGGAGTCGGAAAAAGCCGCAGGCGGTATGCTGCGGGAGACGCTTTTCGTGCCGGAGCATTATACGGACCGGGCGGTGTATGAGGACGGGCGGCTTGTCATTGATACGGATGCTGAGGTGTTTTGTCCCGACGTGGACGCGGTCAGCACGTATGGCGTGTTAAAGCGGGACGGCGGGCAGGAACTGATTGATTTTGTGACGGAAGTATTTTTCCCGGACGCGGTATTTTACAGGACAGAAACGTACAATACGCTTACAAAGCAGGAGTGCCGGGAAAAGCTGACCGAACTGAACAAATACCGGGCGGAGGGAAATTTGGATCCGTACGGGTTTGGAACGGATGAAACCGGGTCGTATTTTTTTAATATAGAACAAAAGATTGCGCAGTATGAAAATATGATGCAGGATGCCCCCGAGGAGAAAGTACTCGAACCGATCCGGCCGTCTTTGGGGCTGGAAACGGTAACGTATGACGATGACGGGAATCCGCAGCAGGAAGTGATGGAGGATTATTTTTACGGTACGGCGGTCACGGCAGAAGGGACTTATGATTACCAGTTCAGCTTTAGCGGGCCGAATAATGAGTTTACGATTCAGAAAAACCAGGAGGATCTGGCGGGGCAGTTTGAGCCGGTTTTCTGGGTTGCCGGGGAGGAATTAAGAAACGGCCAGGAAGAAACGGCGGACGGCAGATGGACCGAAGCGGATATCAAACAGTTTGTAAAGCTGTCCTATGAGGAAGCGGAACAAATCGCATCGGAAAAAGCAAAAAAACTGGGGATGGATCTGGCGGTTTACGGTTGGGATTATGAGCTGTTATGCCGGAACAACTACGAGATACAAAAGGGCAGTATTTTAGACGGCGGGTATATCTTTTATTTTACCCGCGTAATAGACGGCGTTCCGCTGACGCATACGAGCATGCAGGGAGGCGGCCTTGAGGATATAGAAAGCACGCTGGAAACCTGGAAATATGAGATGTGCAATATTGTGGTCGGAAGCGGCGGGATTTGCCGTGTCGAGCTGCAGAATCCGTATGAGGTTGGGGACGTACAGGTAAAGAATGTAAAGCTTTTGGATTTTAAACAGATCATGCAGATTTATAAGCAGATGATGGAGATTTCCAACGCCGATCTTGCATCGGATGAAAAATTAAGGACCTATCATATTACGCGGATTGCGCTTGGCTACGGCAGGATTTACGATCCGACAGCGAATAATGAGGCCGGTATCCTGATTCCGATGTGGGATTTTTTCGGCGGATTTGATCTGGATTTGGAGGAGGAATCGCACCGGAATGCGGGGGAAGGCTCTACGCGGAGTTTTCTGACGATAAATGCGGTAGACGGAACGGTGATTGACCGGGAACTGGGGTATTAGGTATGGGAGCGGCAAGACAGATAGCCGTCGCCGTGCGGTGGAATTTTCTGGGATTTTTGCAGAATCCGCGTATCATCCTGACGTTTTTATTTTCCTTTATCCTGTGTTTTTTCTTAAGCGGGCGCGCGATGACGGTAGCAAAATACTACGATTCCCCAGTGCAGGCGTTCGAGCCGTTTATCTGGACCTTCGGGGATGCAACGTCCGTTCTGCTGTGCGCAATGCTGTTGATATTGCTGTTTATGGATTTGCCGAAATTAAGCCCGTTTACGCCGTACCTGCTTTTGCGGATGAAAAAAAGCAGGTGGCTTATGGCGCAGCTAATCTATATTGTTCTGGTCACCTGCTTTTATATGCTTTCTGTGCTTTTGTTTACCGGCATACTTTGTATGGAAAAAACATATCCGGGGAATATCTGGTCCAAAACGGCGGCGCTCCTTGCCTATTCCGAAATGGGCAGAGAGCTTTCGGTTCCCTCAACGGTAAAGGTGATGGAAAGCACAAGCCCTGTGGAATGCAGCCTTCAGATTGTGCTGCTGCTTACCTGCTATGCGCTTTCGCTTGGCTTTCTGATGCTGTTGTTCCAGATGCGCTTCGGGAAAAAAGCAGGGATCGCGGCAGGGCTTTCTTACAGCCTGTTTGGGTTCCTGTTAGATCCCAAAGCGCTTGCCGCACTGCTGCATAAGGAAGATTACCAGATGTACCAGATCCGCAGGATTGTAGGGTGGTTAAGCCCATTGAACCATGCCACGTATGGGATGCATGATTTCGGCTATGACGTGCTGCCCTCCATTGGCGAGTCCTGCCTGCTGTTTTTACTGCTGCTGGGGATATTGGCGTGTCTGTCGTTTCGTACACTCAAAAACTATAATTTTCATTCGTTTACGGGAGAGTAGCGGGTTTGCCAAAAAAGAAAGGAGCGGTTTGCGGTGCGGGAACTGTTATGGGAAAAAGGAATCTGGGCGGCCTTTTTTGCCTGTCTTGCCGTATTTGTCCTGGGGCTTCCGTTTCAGCAGATCGAGCCGCCCCTTGCGGCAGGAACATTTTTAAAGTTCTATGAGCAGGCGCTTGGCACACAGGCAGTATTGTTTTGCATCCCAATTGTGTCGGTGCTTCCGGTCGGGGCGGTATTTGTAAAAGAGTCAAAGGGCGGCTTTCTGAAATTTTACATCAGCCGGATTGACCGGATAGAATACATCCGGCGTAAAACGGCGCAGGTATATCTGGGCGGCGTGCTTCCGCTTCTTACAGCGGGGATTATATTTTTAGCGGGCTGTTTTTTGTTTTTATATCCGTTGGAGCTGGTGGGAGAAATCGGGGCAGAGGAGTTGGTAAGCGCGGCGCTTTTGCTGCTTCGGATCTGCCTGATCGGAGGGATTGCGGCGGAAACCGCCGGGATTTTTGCGGCGCTGTCCGGGAATTATTATATGGCTTATGGAATGCCGTTTGTCTGTTACTATTTACTGGTGATTATAAAAGAGCGTTATCTGCCGGGGATGTATACGCTGTATCCGGGGGAATGGGCGGCGTATCAGGAATACTGGGGCCCGGACGGCAGCGGGATCTGGTGGATGCTCGGGATGTGCTCGGCGGCGCTTTGGGGGGTGCATGGGGTGCTACTGTATGGGAAGTTGAAGAATGTATGAGAGGGGGTGCGGGTGTATGGGGAAGGGTCCGTCAGGGAGAGCCTGCGGCAGAGGGGGTCCGCATTTGTGCGGTGTTCATGGATTAAGAACTTCTAAACAGCCCTATTGAATTTTCTAAATGCGGACGGAACCGCCCTAAACGCGCCATCCATGGCGCCTTAGGGCTTCCACGGACATCCGTGTCCGTGGATTCCTGGCTGCTGTACGGGGCTGTTAAGATGTTCTAAATCCAATCACAATGCACAAATGCAGACCCCCTCTGCCGCAGGCTCTCCCTGACTACGTTTCTCATAACCCGCAGGCTGAGATGTGGCGCCCGGGGTAAGTTGCCGCCGGAGTGTGGACGGTGTTGGCCGGTTGTACGGCAGAGTGGAGAATGGAGCGTACAGACTGGGGAGTAGAAGGGTGTCTAAGCGACTACAGCGAACTTTATCTGTTCTACATATAATTATTTAGTTCGTTGAAGGATTAAGCCGACGACCTACAGCATGCACCCTCTGTCTTAAGATTTAGGAAAACGTAGTCCGTCAGGGGACAGGGCAGGCGGGCGGGGCATTGTGATGGGGGTTAGGGGTTCTTAAGCATCCGTACACAGCCAGGAATTGGCGGACAGGACGTCCGCCAAAGCCCTAAAGCGCCATGGATGGCGCGTTTTAGGGCGGTTCCGTCCGCATGGGAGAAAACGGCGCAGGATGCTTTAGAACCCCTTACCGCCTGAACACAGCCCTGTCCGCCTGCCCTGTCCCCTGGCGGACGGCGCTTTTATCCCAAATCGCCCCCCTTTTTTTGTTGGATTGGAGGATTTGTTTATGGTTTATGTGGAAGTGGAACATGTGACGAAGAAGTTTGGTGATGATGTGATTTTGGATGATATTGATTTATCGTTGGAGCAGGGCAGGGTGTATGGGATTTGCGGGAATAACGGTTCGGGGAAAACGGTTTTGATGAAGTGTATCTGCGGGTTTTTGCCGGTTACTTCGGGCAGGATACGTGTTGCGGGGAAGACGGTTGGCGTGGAGGTTGATTTTCCGGAGAGTATTGGGGTGATTATTGAGACGCCGGGGTTTCTGACGAATTTGAGCGGGATGCGGAATTTGGAGATTTTGGCGGGGCTTAAGGGGAAGATTTCAGGAAGGGAAATCCGGGAGGCGGTTTTAAAGGCGGGGCTGGATCCGGATTTGAAAAAGGCGGTTTCTAAGTATTCTCTGGGAATGCGCCAGCGGCTTGGGATTGCGCAGGCGATTATGGAGGATCCGGAGTTTTTGGTTTTGGATGAGCCGTTTAACGGGCTGGATAAGCATGGGGTGAGTGATATTCGGGCGCTGTTGCTGGAGCTGAAGGAACGGGGGAAGACGATTCTTTTGGCCAGCCATAACAGTGAGGATATTCGGATTTTGTGCGACGGGGTGTTTGAGATGGACGGAGGGAGGCTGCAGGGATGATGCGGGCTATGTGTGTGATGAGGTGGATTTTGGTGGCGATTGCCTGTTTGCTGGCAGGGGGGACGGCTTCTGTGAGGGTGCAGGCGGAGGGATTGGTTTCGATTGATACGGAAAGAAGATATGAGGGGATGAATGCGTCGTTTGCAAAGGGATATCTGCCTTCGGTGAGGAAGGATACGCTGAGGCTGGTGGTTCCGTTTGTGGCGAAGGCGCCGCTTTCGGAGGAGGCGCTGTATGTCGGGGTGTCGTTTGAGCGGGAGGAGAATGCGCCGTTTGTGTTTCGGAATTATCGCAAGCGGGTGAAGAAATCGGGTGCAGGCGTGTATTTGTACCGGTGTAAGCTTCGGCTGCGCAGGGAACGGGTGAACGGGCAGTATCCGCTGCATTTGACGGTCTGGGCACAGGTGGGGGAGGAATTGGTTTCGCAGGAGTTTACGGTTTATGTGGAGATTTCGGACGGGAAGCCGTCGGCTGTTTCGGGGGGAAGTATGGCCGGGGGTGAAGAGTTTTCGAGGGAGGAAGGAACGCAGGATGGGGGACAGCAGGAGAGCGAGGCGGGTGAGCATGAGGCGGAGGTCTGGCGCCAGCCGAGGGTTTTATTGGTGAAGAGTTGTCTGCGGAAGGTGTCTGCGGCAGGGAGCGGACAGCCGGATGGAACGGATCTGCGGGAAGGAAGCGGAGAAGGGAACGGGCGGCCGGAGGGAACGGATCCGCGGGAAGGAAGCGGAGAAGGGAACGGACAGCCGGATGGAACGGATCTGCAGAAGGGGAGTGGAGAAGGGAACGGGCGGCCGGAGGAAACGGCTTTGCAGGCGGGGGGCAGTGCGGTGTGGACGGTGACGGCGAAAAACTGCAGCGGCAGTCAGGGGATGGAGAATGTGAAGGTGACGCTTTTGTATGAGGGGGCGGATCTTTTTTTTGATAAGCAGGCGTGGTATTTTGAACGGGTGGACGCGGGGGGCAGTATGGATTTGTCCCAGGTAATTTCAGCCGGGGTGAAGGCTGCGGCAGGGCGGGCTTTGGTGCAGCTTCAGTTTGAGTATGAGGATAAAAAGGGGAATGCGTACAGTTCGACGGAAACGGTTTATCTGTCTGTCCGGCAGGTGCAGAAGGCGCAGCTTTCGGGGCTTTCGTTTCCGGAACTTATTTATGAGTCGGATACGGGCACGCTTTCGTTTCAGGTCCAGAATACCGGGCTTGCCGTTCTTTATAATGCAAGGGTGCGTATGGAGGCGGCGGGGCTGTTTCCCGAAGGGGAAATGTTTTTGGGGAATGTGGAACCGGGGACGTCGGCGGACGGGGAAATCCGGGTGTTTGCGGGAACTTTGGATATGGATGCGGACGGGAATTTTGCGGAGGACGGCAGGGAAAAGTACGGGGATACGGCTGCCCGGGTTTATTTTTCTTTTGAGGATGAGGAAGGGAATGTGACGCAGCAGGAGTTTTCGTTCCATACTGCAATCCAAAAGCCGGAAACGGTGGAGCTTAAGGTGGATAACCGGAAGGAGGAGACGAATCAGTGGTGGATTACGATTGTTTTTTTTGTTGTTCTTTTGCTGGTTTTGATCATTATATGGCTGTATTTACGTATGAAATATTATCAGAGGAGGGGTACGGTGTATGAGGGAACGAAACCGGTATAGGGATATTGTGGTGATTGGGGCGGCGCTGCTTTTGTTTGTGTATGCGAAGGGACGATTTGATTTTTGGCAGTCGGAGCAGAGGTCGTATGGTTTTCTGGTTTGGTCCCAGTCGAAGCTGACGCAGGCGGTGGTGGGTGAGTTTGCAAATTTTTTGGGGATCCGGCAGTTTTTGCCTTCGGCTTCGGCGGATGTAACGCTGAAGTTGGAGGGGTATTCGCTTGAGACGGAATTAAAAGGAGTTTGTTTGGACGAGTTTCCTCTGCGGTGGAAGGATGCGGAGGATACGGTGAGGCTTGGGGATACGGCGGCTCTGTTTTTGGGGAAGGACAGCTTTGCGGCGTTTTCGGATCAGAACGGGTATGGCCCGACGAAGGGGCAGGTGGAAGCCTGGATTGCCGGGTATCCGAAACTTCGGATTACGGTGGTGGATGAAATGGGGAAGGAGCGCCCGGGCAAGGTGTTCGGCATTTTGGAGGAGCCGGAGGGGATTGTCTGTATGGATAAGGGACAGATGGAGCAGGTATTCGGCTCTGTATGCCGGGTGCGGGGCGGGTATCTTGAAATATACGGGTATAGGAACACGCAGGCGGCAAAAGAGGCGCTTCTTGGCGCGGGGTTTTCGGTGGAAGAGCTGCAGCGGTAGGATTGATTGTTCGGAATTGCTTTACATTTTTATGAAATGCAATATATAATAAGGCTACGGCGAATAATGTTGGCAAAGTTCCGTCAGCCAGAGGACAGGGGATACTTAAGAGCCGCTAAATCCTGTTACAGTGCGAATGCCGCATCCCCTGTCCTCTGGCTGACTGCGGTTTTGGCAGGCTTACATTTATAGATATAACATTTGCTGTAGAGTGTGTTTGCACGGAGGTATGAATTTGTGAGGAACGCGATGATGGAAAAAGAACTGTCGGAATTGTCTTTGGAAGAATTATGGGAACGGTTTCCCATATTTCTTGTTGCGCAT
Source organism: uncultured Roseburia sp. (assembly GCA_947057405.1). Classification (GTDB taxonomy): domain Bacteria; phylum Bacillota; class Clostridia; order Lachnospirales; family Lachnospiraceae; genus Roseburia_B. The sequence continues at coordinate 1,151 of CAMSEJ010000054.1, read as the reverse complement.
AAGGATCAGTGGAATGTGTTTTATGATGAAATGGAGGCTTTTCTGAAAAATGTACTGTCTGCGTATCCGATTGAGAGAATCAGCCATATCGGAAGTACGGCAATATCCGGGATCTGGGCAAAGGATATTGTGGATGTATTGGTTGAAGTATCAAAATGTTCTGATATTCAGGAGCCTGCAAGGGTAATGGAACAGAACGGATTTATTTGTATGTCGGCGCAAACGGGCAGGATTTCATTGAATCGCGGATATACGAAGGACGGCTTTGCTGACAAAGTTTATCATGTGCATCTTCGCTATAGCGGAGATAATGATGAATTGTATTTCAGAGATTATTTGAAGGAGCATAGAAAGACAGCCAAAGAATATGAAATGCTGAAACTGCAATTATGGAAGCAGTTTGCACATAACAGGGATGCTTATACGAACGCAAAAACAGGGTTTGTCCGGAAATGGACATCAGAGGCAAAAAGGCTTTACGCAGGGAGGTACTGACAGATTCCGGCTTATCGGGCGGCGGAACAAAGCCGATTTGACGGCAGAAGAGGATTCGATTTTCTTATGATTAACAGGAGGGAGCTGGCAATGAGATTAAAGAATATTTTGATTGTTGTGAAGGATATGGAACGATCAAAAAAATTTTATCATGATCTGTTCGGTCTTGATATGGTGCTTGATAATGACGGCAATATGATTTTGACGGAAGGCCTGGTGCTTCAGGACGAGAAAATATGGAAGGAGTTTCTGGGAAGAACAATTGTTCCGGAACACAACTCCAGCGAACTGTATTTTGAAGAACAGGATATCGAAGCGTTTCTTGAGAAACTGGAAAAGCTGTATCCGTCCATTCAGTATGTGAACCGTCCTATGACGCACAGCTGGGGGCAGAAAGTGGTTCGTTTTTATGATTTGGACGGGAATCTGATTGAGGTGGGAACGCCGATGTAGTGCGTGTAACGCCGACGCAAAAAGTTGCGGCAAAGGGCCGCATCCCATAAGCGCGAACTTAATGAAAACTATACAAAAGGTGCAATTTTTAGTAGATTTATAAAATAAAAAATTCACAACAAACGCTCTTTCGTGTAAAATGTTTTTGCAAAATAATTTACCAAAAGAGGAATGTCATGAATTTACAAAACGATTTTAACAAA
>CAMSEJ010000053.1 GCA_947057405.1 uncultured Roseburia sp. | reverse complement strand
AGACGTGTGCTCTTCCGATCTATTCGGGAGGAGTTTGCAAGGTTTTTTCGCCGTATCGCAGAAAATGCTGGGCTAAACCTGTCTGGGGCTTCATATAGTTGTAATAAGAGCCGCACGGGAGTATCCGAATGCAATTTTTACAATTTCTTTCTGAGGCTGCGATTCCGATTATTGTTTTTTTAATTGTCGCTTACGGATTATTGAACCGGCAGAACGTATTCGGTGATTTTTTGAAAGGGGCAAAAGACGGTTTTTTTACGGTCATTGATATTCTCCCTACGCTGGTCGGCCTGATGTCTGCGGTCGGCATTTTACGGGCATCGGGGTTTTTGGATTTTTTCTCCGGTATCTTAAAACGTCTGATGGGCCCGTTTCATTTTCCAACGGAGCTGATTCCGATTTCCGTTGTGAAAATGTTTTCTTCTTCTGCCGCAACCGGGCTTTTGCTGGACCTGTTTAAAACGTATGGGACGGATTCTTTTATCGGGCTTTGCGCTTCTATTATGATGAGCTGCACCGAAACCATTTTTTATACAATGACCATTTATTTTATGCATGTGCATGTGAAAAAGACACGGTTTACGCTTGGCGGAGCGCTGTTTGCCACGGTTTGCGGAATTGCGGCAAGCGTGATTTTAGCTTCCTTTATGGTGTGAGGGCATGTATTTCGCGGCAATATCCGCCAAAGGAGCGGATCAAAAAAATTCCGTATTCCCTGCGGCGCAGAGTTTACGGAATTTTACTTATAAGCGAACGGTTATTGTTTGGAACCATTCCGGTATTGCTCCGCCGCAAGAAGGGCTGCGGCAGGCGTTTAGGCTACAGCACTTTGGAGAGAAAATCTTTCAGCCTCGGATTCCTGGGATTTTCAAAAAATTCTCCGGGCGTATTTTCTTCCATGATAATTCCTTCATCCACGAACACTACCTTACTGCCCACTTCACGCGCAAAGCCCATTTCATGTGTTACAACCACCATGGTCATGCCGTCGTCTGCCAGCTCTTTCATAACATCCAGTACCTCACCGACCATTTCCGGATCCAAAGCAGAGGTCGGCTCGTCAAACAGCATGACCTTCGGGTTCATGGCAAGGGAACGCACAATGGCGATCCTCTGTCTTTGGCCGCCGGAAAGCTGTGAGGGATAAGCATCTGCTTTTTCAAGCAGGTTCACACGCTTTAACAGGCTTTCGGCCCTTTGGCGCGCTTCTTCTTTTTCCGCTCGCTTGAGCTTAGTCGGAGCAAGCGTAATGTTTTCTAAAATCGTCAGGTTATTAAAAAGGTTGAAGTTCTGAAACACCATGCCCATGTGCTCACGGACTTTGTTAATATTCGTTCCGGGATTGGTAATCTCTTTGCCGTCAAACCAGATTTCACCGCTGGTCGGCTGCTCTAACAGGTTCATACAGCGTAAAAATGTACTTTTGCCGGAGCCGGACGGGCCGATGATAACGATCTTTTCTCCTTTTTCCACATGGTAATCAATACCTTTTAAGACTTCTGTTTTTCCGAATGATTTATGCAGGTTTTTAACGGTGATCACCTTTGCGCAGCCTCCTCTCCAGCAGCTCTATCAGTTTACTCAGTATCTTGATGATGATAAAATAAATGACGGCGGCGCCGACTAAGGGCATAAATGCCTCAAAGGTCCGCGAGGATACCTGGCTTGCTGTCCTTGTCAGATCGGACAGGCTGACATAACCTACAATGGCCGTTTCTTTCAGCAGTACAATAAACTCGTTTCCGATCGGCGGCAGGACGTTTTTGATCGCCTGGGGCAGGATGATGTAGCGCATGGTCTGCCCTTTTGACAGCCCTAAGGAACGGCCTGCTTCCATCTGCCCGTGGTCAACCGCTAAAATCCCCGCACGCATAATTTCCGCAACATATGCGCCGCTGTTGATTCCAAAGGTCAAAACTGCGACGAGAATGCCGTTTTTACAGCCTTTCATTACGATAAACCACATAATCAGAAGCTGCAGTACAGACGGCGTACCGCGGATCACATCAATATAAGCCTGAGCGAGGACGGAAAGAAAAGTGCGTTTCCCGTCTTTTTTGACGGACAGCTTCATTAACGCCACTACGGTTCCGATTGCCACGCCGAGTATTGCGGCAAACAGGGATATCTGCAGGGTAACGCCCAGTCCTTTGAGGTACAATTTGTAACGGTCGCCGTCTAAGAAGGCAATCTGGAACTTATATGCAATATCTGCAAACCATTCATTCATAGCTTTTCCCCACTTTTGCCGTGCTTAGTTCTCAATATACTGGCTGACCAGCTCGTCGAATGTGCCGTCTGATTTCAGCTCCGCAAGCGCACCGTTTACCGCATCTGCTAAAGCGGTATCGCCCTTAGGAAGCGCAATTGCGTAATCCTCGGGTTCAAAGCTAAAGTCCATGTACTGTATCTGATCACTGAACTTGTCCGCAAATACAAGCGCCGGGTTCTTGTCCACGATTACGGCATCAAGCCTTCCGCCAATCAGATCGTTCACGGCATCGACTGCTTTGTTGTACTGCTTGGCGGTGGCGCCTTCAAAGTCTTCTATCATGATATCTCCGGTTGTTCCAAGCTGCGCGCCGATGGTCTTGCCCGCGAGATCTTCTGCTGCTGCAATCCCGGTCTCCATAGGAACCAGAACGTACTGAACTGCCTCGTAGTAGGAATCGGAAAAATCCACCATGTTTTTGCGTTCATCGGTTACGGTCATACCTGCGATTGCTACGTCGATTTTGCTGCCGATGGATGCCACCAGGGAATCAAATTCCATATTTTCCACTTCAACTTCCACGCCGAGCTTGTCCCCAATGGCTTTGATCAGGGCAATGTCAAACCCGTCCGGTTCGCCGTCGTCGCCGACATATTCAAACGGCGGAAATTCCGCATTGGTGCCCACCGTTAAAACACCGTCTGCCAGCACGTCTTCGCCTTCCGAATCCTGCGCTTCTGATACCTCTGTACCGGCTTCCAAATCTGCGTTGCTTTCGGCTGAAGTTCCGTCGGCCTGCGGCGTGCTGCCGCATCCTGCGAATGCAACTGTCATGGTTAATACGAGTAATGCTGCTGCTTTTTTCATAATATAAGCTCCTTCCTTGAACACAATATTCTTTATTGTAACATCTTTATGCATAAATACAAGAGTTAAATGATGTTTTTTGTAAGTTTATGCATTTTTCCAGGCATGGCAGGGAATACACAGCCTCCGGTGTGTATTCCCGTTTCGCCGCAGTATCTTTTGGGGCGGCCAGGGCCGGTTATTTGAAAATAACATTTTTATTCGGGTTTTCGGCCCTTATTACGATATACGGATAGCTGGGAGCCGCGTTTTTCCGCTCATCTTTGGAAGGCCCTATCAGATTTGTCTGGAATATGACGGAGTTTTGGGTATGGTAAAATTCCAGGATTTGAATGCTGTAGCCGCCGGTTTCCTGTTCGCCGTATCCCCGGACAATATAGAGATAGCGGTCGCTTTCGTAGGTCAGCTTAAAGCCCGCCGCTTTTTTCTCTTCTATCTTGGCTTTTAATTCTTCCGGAATGTTTTCTTCTTCTACCATTTCATATTCCAGATCGCTTATTTTGCTGCCGTCTGTTTTTTCAATGCCGCAGCCGCCGTACATTCCAATCAATACCATCAAAGCGATTGCTGCGGCAAAGAACAAAATACTGCACCCCCGGCGGTTTTCCTGATATGTCAGTTGTTTCATGTTTTCCTGCTTTTTGCCTTTTTTACAGTTTATTCACGAATTACGGTTGTAATTCCAACTTACAGTGAGTATAATAGATGAATGTTTGCCGATATTTTATGTTCAGAAAGGATTTATTTGTTATGTTACGACTGGTTTTCGTTGCGGTATTTCTGATTCTGTTCCTGGTGCTCGGGATTCCGGTCCTGTGCGTGGAATGGCTGGTTGCCAGACGGTTTTCACATGCTGCGGATCTTTCGCAGCTGCGTATTGTACAGTGGGGATTTAAGTGTATTTTGGGTCTTTCCGGAGTAAGGCTCACCGTAGTGGGTGAAGAACATGTGCCGAAGGATACGGCGGTTCTTTATATCGGGAACCACCGCAGTTTTTTTGATATCGTAATTACGTATTCCAGATGTCCGGGGCTGACCGGGTATGTTGCAAAAGACTCTATGCTGAAGGTTCCGCTGCTTTCGGTCTGGATGAAGCGGCTGCACTGCCTGTTTTTGAACCGAACGGATGTAAAAGAAGGTCTGAAGACGATTTTAACGGGAATCGACCAGATCAAACGCGGTATTTCGGTCTGTATTTTTCCGGAAGGGACACGGACGAAAGGAACGGACGAGACAGAGCTGCTGCCGTTTAAAGAGGGCAGTATGAAGATGGCGACAAAAACGGGATGTCCGGTGATTCCTATGGCGATTACCGGGTCTGCGGATATTTTTGAAAATCATTTTCCCTGGATTCGGGCGGCAGACGTCCGGCTTGAATACGGGGAACCGATTTATCCTGAGCAGCTTTCGAAAGATGAGTTAAAACATCTGGGGGAGTATACCCGGGGAGTTGTGCTTCAAATGCTTCGGAATGCGCGGTGATGGGAAGGAGAGGGGGTTTTTGATAAGGCGCCGTCGGAAGGAGGGAGCGGCAGAGGGGAAGGCAGCACGGGCTGTGTTCATGGATTAAGAATTTCTAAACAATCCCATTTAGGATTTCTATTGCGGACGGAACCGCCCGAAACGCGCCGTCCATGGCGCATTCGGGCTTCCACGGACATCCTTGTCCGTGGATTCCTGGATCCCGTATGGGATTGTTAAGAATTTCTAAATCCAATCACAATGCCCGGACTGCCTGCCCCTCTGCCGCTCCCTCCTTCTGACTACGTTATCTAAATCCTGTATGATGAGATGTGGTAATCCTGTCAGGAATTGGTTGTCTTTTTGAACGTGGAAATATGGAAAGGATGCCTTTATATTTTTTAAAAATATGCCTGCCAAAACCGCAGTCAGCCGGAGGACAGGGGATGCGGCATTTGCATTGTAACAGGATTTAGCGGCTCTTAAGTATCCCATGCGATTTTCAGCAATGCCCTGCCACGGATGGCAGGGCAAGCCGGAATGCGCCATGGATGGCGCGTTTCCGGCGGTTGCGTCCGCATTTCAGCACGTAAATGGGAGACTTTAGAGCCGCTTCATCCTGTTACACGACGGATGCCGCATCCCCTGTCCTCCGGCTGACGGAATTTTGCCAGCATTGTCCGCTGCAGCACTAAATCGTATCTGAAAACTCCTTTAATGCTTCTACAATTTCCGAAAATTTCATAAAATGAGAAGCTTTTACCAGTACCGTGTCTCCCTTTTTCATCTGTCCGCAAACCGCATCCAGCAATTCTTTTTTATCCGTAAAATGAAGCACATGCGTTTTGCCGCCGCTTTCTTCGGATGCTCCCTTAGCCAGCTCACGGCTTTGCTCTCCGGTACAGTACAGGCAGTCAATCCCTTTTTGTGCCGCATAACGTCCTGTTTGCTCGTGCAGCTTAAGCGCGTCCTCTCCCAGTTCACCCATATCTCCCAGTATGGCAATTTTCCTGCCCGGTGCACAGCTTAACACGTCGATTGACGCGCGCATGGAAACCGGATTGGCATTGTAACAGTCGTCTATTACTGTGATGCCGCCTGATGAAATAAAATTGCTCCTGCCGCCGATCGCACGTACCGAAGAAATCCCTCTGCATATTTCGCTGAGTTCCATGCCGCATGCCGCTCCCACACATGCCGCCGCAAGTGCATTGTAGATATTATGTTCCCCGGGCAGCGGGATCGTTATGTCCTGGCTGTTTCCGTGCAGATGCAGCGTCATCCGGATGCCTTCCATCCCAAGCGGTGTTACCCCGTCTGCATAGACTGCCGTTTCCTCTTTTCCATAGGTCTCATACGGTTCTTTGAAAGTATAAAATACCGGGGATTTACCGTTTACCTGCTTTATGGTGGAAAGCTTGTCGTCATCCCCGTTTAATACGGCGATTCCGTCCTCTTTTAAATGTGAAAATACTTCTGTCTTGGCTTTTAAGATACCGTCCCGGCTGCCCAGACATTCCAGATGGCACAAGCCGATATTGGTGATGACGCAGATGTCCGGGGAAGCGATTTCTGCAAGCCTGTGCATTTCCCCAAAATCGGAAATCCCCATTTCCAGCACGGCTATTTCGTGCTCCTGCGTCATGCCGAAGACGGTGAGCGGCAGCCCGATTTCATTGTTATAATTCCCTTCTGTTTTATGGATCCGGTATTTTTCCTTTAACACGGAAGCAATCATTTCCTTTGTGCTGGTCTTCCCCACGCTTCCGGTGATTCCGACTACTTTTGTCCCCAGCGACCTGCGATAAAATGCGGCGATATCCCGCAGCGCTTTGCGTGTGGATTCTACCAGGATATAGCGCTCCTTCTGCCCGTCTAATTTCCGCTCGGACAGGCAGGCAAGCGCCCCGCGCTCCATTACATCAGGAATAAAGTCATGCCCGTCTGCACGTTCTCCCTGCAGCGGAATAAACAGGCCGCCCGGGCGTATTTTGCGGCTGTCAGTCGCAACGGATGTTACGGCCGTATCAAGCGATGCCCCGTCCCCGAAATATGTCCCGCCGCAGCAGGCGGCGATATTTTTTAATGTCATATCTTTCATTTCTGTCCCCCATACCTTTGCAGTGAAACCTGTATTATTTTCTCACAAAGCTGTGCATAATTCATTCCGGCCGCCTGCGCTTCCTGCGGAAGCAGGCTGGTTGCCGTCATTCCGGGCAGCGTATTCGCCTCCAGGCAGTAAATACTGCCGTCTTCGGCCAGTTTAAAATCCATTCGGGAATAACTTTCCAGGCAAAGCGCTTCGGCCGCGGCTTCGGCATACCGCATCATCTTTGCCGCGATGTCTTCCGGCAGCTTTGCCGGACAGGTTTCTACGGCGCATCCCGCCTTATATTTATTTTTATAATCGTAAAAGCCTTCCAGGGGGGCAATCTCAATCACCGGCAGCGCCTTTTTGTCCAAAACGCCGACCGAGAAGTCACGCCCTTCTATGTAATCCTCAATCACGATTTCATCTTCCCAGCGGAACGCTTCGGTCAGCGCCTGTGCAAACTCCGCTTCCTTCCGCACAATCGAAACGCCGATGCTTGAACCCCCGCAGCAGGGCTTTACAATGCACGGCAGGGTGAGCCCTGTTTTTTCAAATGCATCTTCTCGTGTGTATTTTGTCATATGGATGCCGTTTGGCACAGGAATATTATTTTTCGTAAAGAAAACTTTGGAAACTTCTTTGTTCATCGCCAGCGCACTGCCGAAATACCCGCTTCCCGTATAGCGGATGCCGAGCAGGTCAAACGCCGCCTGCACTTTGCCGTTTTCCCCGTCTTCCCCGTGCAGCGCCATAAAGACAATGTCCGCCATCCGGCAGATACGAAGCACTTCGGGTCCGAAAAAACAATCGGACGTATCCCCCCTTGCCGCCTTGACTGCCGCAAGATCAGGTGCGGTTTCCGAAATCTCGGTTTCTGTAATGCCTGCATGGCTGCTGTCTGCAAAAAGCTCCGAAATCTTTTCCGGCTCTCCCCGGTATCCCATAAATACATCCAGTAAAATGACACGGTGTCCGTTTCCCCGCAGCGCTCCCGCAACCATGGCTCCGGTTTTTAATGATACGTCGCGCTCCGCGCTTATGCCGCCGGCTAATACTACGATATCCATTCTAATCTCCCATCTGTCTGACTATATTTTGTTCTTTTCATTGTATCCCATTTTAACCCCAATAGCAAGAGGCATGCCCAACAAGAAAACCCGCTGCACTTTGCGGCATAAGCCGAACGCAGCGGGATAATACGGTACTACATCAGTTCTTTTTTCAAAGCGGCACAGAGCAGCTTCTCCCGCTCCCTGAAAAACTCTTCAAAATTCAACATGGAAAAATCCACGTCCGGAATATAGTGTTTGTGCATATAATCCTTCCGCTGAGCGGGGTTGGGATATTGCGCTTCGATCCATTCATTGAAGAACTGCGCGTTTTTTTCCATATTGGGGAGTTCTTCTAGAAGCTGAAGATTCCCGAGATAATTGTAATTCTCCAGATAAAATCCTGTCTTTTCTTCCGGGACGCCGCATTTCTCAAGCCGCTTCCTCGTGAACTTTGCCTTGGGATATATGTGGTCGATATGAAAGTTGTTTCTTAAGCTTGCCCACGGATACAGAATCGACAGTACGAGCAGAACGTCTCCTCCGCCATATTTGCTCCAGAGCAGATTGTTTATGCTGTCATCCGTAAATGTAATGTCCCTGTTCGTTCCCCGGAACCGGTCGCAGATTGCATCCAACGGAAATCCCTCGTGATGATCCCGGATCAATTCCCGAATCTGCTTTAATACGCTGTCAGATGAAAAACTGAATACATGCAGCAAAATGGAGGATACAAACCATTTTTTGATTTTCTTTCTGTCCTCTGTATACGCTCCGGAATCGACAAAGTTTGTCGGATTCCCAATAACGCTGATATAATATGCAATCGGAATCAGTGCATTATTAGATGTAATATTTTCCCGGCAAAAGCCGAATGATGCTACCAGTTCAAGCGCAAGCCGCATTGATGTCGTAATGCGGCTCCATTCCTGTTCGATAATCAGCATATTCGTCCGGTTGAAATTGTCCGCCTTAAACCGAATATCTGAAAATCCGCATAATACAAGGCTTGTCTTAAGCAAAAGATCTTTCGTAAGAAGGAATCCGCGTCCGATATGATTCAGTTCGTCAACCGCACCGTTTATCTCTTCTCTTGCATCCAGGTTTTCCCACTGTGCCGCAGCAACCGAAAGCAGCAGGTCTGAATAACTGAGCGGCGTTCCGCCGCTATTGACCCGGATAAATATATTTAAGACCTTGTCCAGTTCCTGCCCCTCCTCAAGGTAGTAGCTGATTGTTTCCTTCATATGGATTGCTTCATACAGATTAAACAGTGCATCGTTTGCAAACAATGCCTGTTCCTCATCCTCTAAAGAATTCAATTTGTTTTTTATGAGATATTTATTGACCTCGTTTGATCTGGTAATATTTAATATCTCTCCGACCGGAAACCAAAAATAATGACGTTTCCCGTCATCGTCCCGATACGCATGATCTTCCCTGACCTCGTCATCTGTCAGGAACAGAAAATCATATTTAAAATCCTCCCTGTCTTCGGCAGGCTGCAGCAGGTTCAGATACAGGCTCCGCTTTGGATATGCCTGCGGATTATCCCATCGCCTGTAAGACAGCTTATAAGCGTAGGTCCCCTTCAATCCTATGTAAAGAGAAGTCATCCTCTGCTGACCGTCAAGAATTGCAATGATATCTTCCGACCCATTCAGATTTGCTCTTGGATTGTGCCTGTTCTCCCGTTGGTGGTAATTCCGCAAAAATTCATAAAATTTATATTCCCTTGTATTCTCTTTCGATACTTTCCAAAACAAAAATGAATTGATCGGATAATCCATCATCAGGCTATCGAACAGTTTCTCAATTTGCTCTGTATCCCATACAAACTCACGCTGTATGGACGGAAGCAGATATTTTTTGGCATCAATATCTCTGATCACCCGGTTAATTGTCAGGGCAGTTTGATAGGACATTCTTTTTCCCTCCGTTTGTTTATTTGTATTTTATCCACTTCGTACTCATACGCCGCCAGCGTTCTGTCATCAAACAGCACCCATTCAACCATATCTATTGCATCCGGGTACTGTGCAAGGAACCGGCAGACTGCGCGGATGGCTTCCTCTGCGGCTTTTTCAACGGGATAGCCGTACACCCCGGTCGAGACAGACGGAAATGCAACCGTGCGGATCCCATTTTCTATTGCGACGTTCAGCGAATTGAAATAGCAGGACGCAAGCAGTTCCGGCTCTCCGTCTGACCCGCCGCGCCATATCGGACCGACTGTATGGATCACATAATCACAGGGCAGATTGTATCCCCTGGTCAGTTTCGCCTCTCCCGTCGGACATCCGTGCAGCGTCCGGCACTCTTTTAGAAGCTGCGGTCCCGCCGCCCTGTGTATCGCACCGTCAACGCCTCCTCCTCCAAGCAGGCTCTCGTTCGCCGCATTGACGATTGCCTGCACATCCGTGATTTTTGTTATATCGCCTTTTATCGTTTTTAACATTTCTGCCATCCTTCCAAATCTACATGTCCACCACGACCGGCTCGATTCCTGCGCTCACTGGAATTTCCTTTTTCAACTCCTTTTCGGGCACATTTTCCCCGTTTAGAGTAAAAACGAAATGGTCGAAAAACAGCATAAAATCAACGATTTCTAGGTATCTGTCCTCGTTAGCAACACGGCAACTTCAACATGTTCACCGTTGTCCAAACCTATACTTAAATCATTTTCAATAATCGGCA
>CAMSEJ010000052.1 GCA_947057405.1 uncultured Roseburia sp. | reverse complement strand
GCATGTTTATGGAATAAACAAATCCTATTAATAAAACACTGCCGTATCCTCCGTTTCAGACTATAAGATGCGGCAGTGTTTTTATTTTTTCTCCGGAAAATCTCTGGCAGATTCTTTATGCTTTCTTGTCTTTATTTTTATAAATTCAATGATTTCCATTTTATCCTCTGCGGATATCTGTTCGAAATAAAATAGCAGTTCTTTTTCCAGATAATTTAAAAATCGAAATTTTTTTATATTATCCGGTGCATTTACAAAATCTAAGAATCCGGATAATTCCTGCCCGGATTGTGTAGTCGGCGGGGCATCGTAATAAATGGTCTGGTCTAACTGAATGATCAGCTGCATAAAATCTTCAATTGATACATTATATAATCCTGCCAGCTTATAAAGTGTTTCTGAATTTGGCGTCCGATGCCCTGTTTCATAATGCGAATATGTCTGACGTACTACCCCCAAAAAAGATGCTACATAATCCTGCGTATATCCATTTGCTTTCCGAAGTTCCTTTAGTTTTTGCGGAAGTAACTCATTTATCAAAGATTATCACTCTCCATTTTACATAAATTATATTTCTTCCCGGAAAAAAATATGCAACAAAACGTAGCAAAAACATAATTATTGTGTTAATATATATGTAGCTTTTTTAAATAATAATGCTACATTATGGAGCATATCAATTACAAAAGAGGAAACAGGCAGACATATGGACAAAACAGAAAAAAACAGAATTTACCTCATTTACACCCTGATTTTTATCTCTATCACACCCATCGTATTCGGCGTTTTTCTGACAGGCAGAAAAAGCCTGATCTGGGAGGTTGACGGAATACGGCAGCATTATATTGCCCTGATGTATTTTGGGAACTGGGGCAGAGAAATTTTTAAAAATATTTTAGACGGCATGTCTGAGCCAATCCCGCTTTGGGATTTTCAGATCGGATATGGTTCCGATATCATAACAACCATGCACTATTATGTACTCGGCGATCCTCTAAACCTGCTCAGCATATTTGTACCGCAAAAATATACAGAGATGCTCTACCAGGGGCTGATTCTTTTGAGATTTTACCTCTCCGGTATCAGCTTTCTTTTTTATTGCCGTGAAATGAAAAAAGGGCGGAACGCATCGCTTGGCGGGGCAATTAATTATACGTTCTGCGGTTTTATGCTTTATGCAGGCATACGTCATCCGTTCTTTATAACCCCTATGATCTGTCTTCCTGTAATATCGGCAGGCATCGAACGTATTTTCCGAAGAAAGAAACCCACTCTGTTTATATTTATGGTATTCCTCTCTGCCGTCAGCAATTTCTACTTTTTTTACATGATTGCATTTGCAGTATGTTTTTATGTAGCAGTGCGCTTTTTTACTTTCTCTCACGAGCATCCATGGAACGAAGCATTCCGGATCATATTCCGTTTTTTGGGATACGCAGCAACAGGCATCTGCATGGCGGCGGTTATTTTTCTTCCGGTTATCATGGCTTTTCTTTCAACAGGACGCTCCAGGACGTCTCAGGTTTACCCTGCTTTGTATCGTCCGGGCTACTATGCAAAGCTTCTGGCAGGATTTTTAAACCCCGCACCGGTCGGCGAATGGACCATATTAGGCTTTACGGCTCCGGCTTTTTTCAGCATTTTTATTTTGTTTTCCTCAAAAAAGAAATATAAGCCTTTTAAATTGTCCTTTCTCATTATGACCGTTATGCTCTGCATTCCGTTTTTTGCCAGAGCACTCAATGGCTTTTCCTACGTTTCCAACCGCTGGTGCTTTCTTTATTCCGGGCTTGTTTCCTATATTTTGACATGTGTCTGGGATGACATGGCGCTGCTTTTTTCAAAAACGACTCAACATACCGATCAGAAGACAGCCATCCGTCATATGTCTGCCTATTTGCTCGTTCTCTCCATTCTGCACGTCTGTGCAAATGCGGTTTATCTGTATAGTGAACACGGAAAAAATTATGCGTCACAGTTCCTCCCGTCCAAAAGCGCCTACGAACGAATTATGTTGAGTGCGCCAGCGGCGCTTCAATTAGCATCCGGAGAAGAAACATCTTTTTTCCGGTACGAAACTGACGATTTTCATAACAGAAATGTCTCGGCCGTCGTCGGAGCACATGGCATAGAATACTACTGGAGCTTAGAAAACAGTGTAATACCGGATTATTATATGGACATGTCCCTCAAATCCTTTCACGTATTTAATTATACGGACCTGGATCGGCGCACATTTTTAGACACCCTCTCCGGTGTCCGGTATTTCGTCTCGGCAGAATCTTCTTCTGCCCCTTACGGGTTTACATATAAAAATACAGTATCTCTGTCCGATCAGCGCAATTATAACATTTATCAAAATCAATATGCCCTGCCTTTGGGATATACCTACCGGTTTTTGATTTCCGAACAGGACTATATTCAAATGGACGCTGCCCGAAAACAGGAAGCGCTGCTGCAGGGAATTGTAATTCACTCCAAAGATAACGGCTTTCTGTCCTCCCATTTTTCGGAAATTACGCCTCAGTTTCAAACGAAATTGATAGATTATACTGTAAAATACGGAAAAAATATCACGCAGAACCCTAACGGAAGCATCCGATCCCAAAAAAAGAATGCGAAAATAGAGCTTTCTTTTCAGGGCATGAAAAACTGCGAAACATACCTGCTTTTAGAAGGAGCATCCATACAGGCCGACAATCCGTTCCGGAATGAATTCTGGATCCGGGTTACATCCAATGACGGGACAAACCGGATGCGTTATCTGACGCCTTCCCATAAATACCATAAGGGGCAAAAAAACTATCTGATCAACCTGGGATACCATGAAAACGCACAGACAAATATTACCGTTACACTTCCTTATAAAGGCTTATACTATTTTCAGAACATGAAAATTATATGCCAGCCAATGGGGCATTATAAAAAACAAATCAAAGAACTGACAAAAGATGTACTAAAACACGAAAAAATTGGAACAAATATAGTAGAAGGCACTGTCTCCCTGAAAGAAGAAAAAATACTTTGCCTGACCATTCCGTACAGCACCGGATGGAGTGCATGGGTTGACGGCAAAAAAGCCGGGCTTTTGCGGGCAAACGGAATGTTTCTGGCTCTTCCTCTTTCCAAAGGAAGTCATACGGTTAAATTACAATACCGCACACCCGGGCTTTTACCCGGAATTTTATTCAGCCTGTTGGGATGGGGAATCTTTTTTGGAATTGAACTCCGTTCCAAAAAGAACAAACGTCGAAATAAAAGTAGCCATCATCAATAATCTGTGTTAACATATAATTTATACTTCGTGGAATTTTTTCACTTCGTACATACATAAGAAAAAAGGAGTACAAAAATATGATGAAAAAGAAACGACGAAACAGTTACCAAATATTTACCCTGATTTTTTTGGCAATGCTGCCCTGTATTTATTATGTATTTCTCGTAAACCACAAAAGCCTGGTATGGGACCGGGACGGTCTGCGGCAGCATTACAATTCCCTGATCTATATCGGAAGATGGGGGCGGGAAATTATTAAAAATATCTTTGTTGCCCATAAATTCGAGATTCCCATGTGGGATTTTCACATTGGCTATGGTTCCGATATTATTACTACATTCCATTATTACGTCATCGGCGATCCGCTGAGCCTGGCCAGCATTTTTGTCCCGTCAAAATATACGGAATATTTATACGGGGCACTTATTTTACTGCGCATGTATTTATCCGGAATCAGCTTCATTTATTACTGTAAGTATATGAAAAAAAGCGATACCGCCGCCCTGGGCGCAGCGCTCAACTATGTCTTCTGCGGCTATATGATATACAGCGCAGTACGTCATCCTTATTTTGTAAACCCCATGATTTACCTTCCCCTGCTTCTTGTCGGAGCCGAACGTATTTTTGAAAAGAAAAAACCGACCCTTTTTATTTTTATGGTATTTATATCTGCTTCCAGTAACTTTTACTTTTTCTATATGATCGTTCTGGCCGTTTGTATCTATGTCGGAGTGCGTTTTTTCACATTCCGTCACACAAATCTGCTGAAAGAAATGATTACTGTCATTGCAAAATTTGCGGGATTTGCCATTGTAGGGGTCAGTATGTCCGCTGCCATTCTCTACCCGATCCTGACGCAGTTTTTTCAGACAAACCGGTTAGAACTGAAACAGAATTTTCCCCTGTTCTATCATCCGGGTTATTATTTAAGACTGATACCCTCCTTTATTTCCATCGGAAGCTTTGAGAACTGGACGGTTCTGGGACTTACTGCCCCGGCTCTGTTAGCCGTTTTCATACTGTTTGGAATGAAGAAAAAATATCTGCATTTGAAACTTGTATTCTGCGCCTTTACCGCTATGTTATGCATTCCGTTTTTCGGAATGGCATTTAACGGATTTTCCTATGTATCGAACCGCTGGTGTTTTCTCTATGCCGTCCTTCTTTCTTATATTATCGCCACCGTGTGGGACGATATGGTTTTAATGAAAAACACCTCCAAACGCTTTGTCCTGGCTGCAGGCGCATTTTATACCGCATTTTTCATCATAGCCCGTTTAAAAACAGGAAAAATGCTGTTCCTCCCCATTATCATTCTGGTTCTGCTGATCGCGGTTGCATTTGCCGCATCCCGTCTGCAGACAAAGAAAAATATTTACCGGATCGCATGTATCTGCTTTTTGTCCCTGACGCTTTTGCATGCAGTTGTCAATTCCTATGAACTGTACAGCCCGAACAGAAAACGATATGCCTCAGCTTTTCTGAACACCGGTACGGCGCTGAACACGATTCTGGAATCTGCACCGGGCGCTGCACTCAAACATATAAAAAAAGCGGATAATAGCTTTTACCGTTTTGAATCAGACGACAGGGAGGTATTAAATACCGCAACCATTGTAAAAGAAAATTCCATTCAATACTACTGGAGCTTAGAAAACAGCATTATTCCAAGATACTTAAAGGACATGTCGCTGCGATCGTTTATTATCTACAACTACAAAGACCTGGACCACCGCACCTTTTTAGACGCTCTTGCCGGCGTCCGATACTTTGTACAGGAGTTTCCCTGTGACATACCGTACGGATATGAGCTGAATGACAGGATTGCTCTGTCGGAGCGTAAAGTTTATAATGTCTACGAAAACAAATATGCACTGCCCCTGGCATACACCTACGATTCCTGTATTCCGGAACAGGATTATCTGGATTTACAGGACTACGAACGGCAGGAGGCCCTCCTGCAGGGAATCGTACTCCACTCCGATTCCGAAAACGGGTTATTGAAGGATTTTCCGAAAACCGACCTTTCCCTCACTGCAAAACCCGTAAGCTATACCATGACCCTCGACAAAAGCATCAAACAAAAATCGGACGGCACCTTTTTTGCTAAGAAAAAGAATGCCAAAATAAAGCTGTCCTTTACCGGACAGAAAAACTGTGAAACCTACCTTTCTCTTCGGGGTACAGAAATTAAACCGCATCATAAAAAGCGCAACGAATTAAGTGTAAGAGTCAAATCCAATGACTCGAAAAACAAAATGCGCTATATGTCTGATACGCATAAAAATTTTAAAAATCAAAAAAACTATCTGATCAATCTGGGATACCACGAAAATGCACAGACTAAGATCACGATAACCCTCCCAACCAGAGGAACCTACCGCTTTGATCAGATAGAGGTTATCTGCCAGCCAATGGCTAATTACCCTGACCTGATAGAAAAACGGAAGGAACACACATTGGATCATGAAACAATCGAAACGAACACAGTTACAGGGGATATTTCACTTACCGAACGTAAGCTTCTCTGTTTTTCAATACCGTACAGTAAGGGATGGCGCGCGTGGGTAGACGGAACGAAACAGGAATTACTGCGGGCAAATGTGATGTATATGGCGCTGCCGCTTGAGAAAGGAACACATGAGATACGATTGGAATACCGGACGCCCGGGCTGGGTACCGGGATGATTCTAAGCCTGATCGGGTTTATCCTGTTTCTAGGCATTATTATTTATGGCAGAAAGAAACAATAAAATACCGTAAAAAGCCGTCCGGGCTTTGCGCATACTCTGCTGCAAAGCCCGGACGGCTTCTTTCTACAGCGGCATTTTTCCGGGAACCCCCGCTTTCCTCGGAAACCGTTTCGGCGTCTCTCTGATTTTGCGGACCACTACAAACGATCTGCCGCTTTCTCCAATCTGAAATTTGAAAATCTCCTCCAGTTTTCCCCCTAAAATCTTACATGCTCCTTTTGCTTCTTCCGCCTCTTTATCCACATTGCCAGACTTATACGCAATGCTTTTTCCACCGATCTTCACAAAGGGTAAACAATATTCTTCCAAAACGCTCAGATTTGCCACGGCACGCGACAGACACAGGTCAAATTGTTCTCTGTACTCTGCAGATCTGGCACACTCTTCCGCCCTGCCGTGAATCGCCCGGATTGCTTTTAACTCCAGCTTTTCGATTACCTCTTCTAAAAAACAGACCCGCTTCTTTAAGGAATCCATCAGAACAATCTTTAAATCCGGATATGCAATTTTTAACGGGATTCCAGGAAATCCCGCTCCGGTTCCGAGATCCAGGATCACGGGATTTTGATTCAGATCCGCTATCCGGTTCAACGACAGGGAATCAATAAAATGCTTTTCTACAACTTCTTTAAATTCTGTAATGCCTGTAAGGTTCATCACTTTGTTCTTTTCAATCAGAAGCTCATAAAAAGTATAGAATTGGCGCTTCTGCTTCTCTGAAAATGTATAATGGTACTGTTCAAACTGCTCTGCCATATAAGCGATACTGCTATCGATCATTTTTTTCCCTCTGTTTTTGCTGCTCTAAATAAACTAAAATTACGGACAGATCTGCAGGTGATACGCCGGATATTCTGGAAGCCTGTCCGATGGATACCGGTTTGATCTGGTTTAGCTTTTGAATGGCTTCTTTTCTTAAACCATGAATTTCACTGTAATCTAAGCTTTGAGGCAGCTTCTTTTTTTCTAATTTTTTAAACTGTGCCACCTGTTTAATCTGGCGCGATATATATCCCTCGTACTTGATATTAATATTAACCTGCTCCGTAACCTCGGCAGGAAGCGCGGGACGGCCGGGATCGATTGGAGCAAGCAAATCATAATTCAGCTCCGGCCTTCGGATCAGCTCTGTCAGAGAGGTTCCCGTATTTAAGGGAATGCTCCCGTATGAGGTAAGCAAAGCCTGTACCGTCTGGTTTGCCCCTACCAGAACCGTTGCGACGCGTTTCGTCTCCTGTTCGATCAGCCGTTCTTTTTCGACGACCCAGTCATAACGCGATTTTGGGATCAGCCCGATTTCATATCCTTTTTTTGTCAGGCGCAAATCAGCATTGTCCTGGCGCAAAAGAAGGCGGTATTCCGCCCGTGAAGTCATCATGCGGTAAGGCTCCCGGTTTTCTTTTGTAACCAAATCGTCGATCAGAACTCCGATGTAGGCTTCGGAACGGTCCAGAATAAGGGGTTCTTTTTCCTGTATATACCTGCAGGCGTTAATCCCGGCAACGAGTCCCTGGCAGGCAGCTTCTTCATAGCCGGAACTCCCGTTTAGCTGTCCCGCACAAAACAGCCCCCGAATGGTTTTAAATTCCAGGGAAGGGTTGAGCTGGTTCGGATTAATACAGTCGTATTCAATCGCATAGGCATTCCGTACTATTTTGGCATGCTCTAGTCCGGGTACGGTACGGTACATTTTCTTTTGAACATCTTCGGGCAGAGAGCTGGACATTCCGCTGATGTACATTTCGTTCGTATGAAGCCCCTCCGGCTCAATAAATACCTGATGACGGTCTTTATCGGCAAATTTAACGACCTTATCTTCAATAGAAGGACAGTACCGCGGACCTGTTCCTTCGATCACGCCTGCAAACAGCGGAGAGCGATCCAGATTTTGCCGTATGATTTCATGCGTTTCTTCATTCGTATAAGTCAGCCAGCACGATACCTGATCGATCTGGACATCTGCCGGATCCGTCGTAAAGGAAAAAGGCACGACGGTTTTATCCCCGAACTGTTCCTTCATTTTTGAAAAATCGATCGAACGCCTGTCAATTCTTGCCGGAGTTCCCGTTTTGAAACGGTAAATTTCTATGTTATGTGCTTTTAAGGAATCTGTCAGATGATTCGCTGCCTGCAATCCGTTCGGTCCGGTCTGCGTAACCATTTCCCCGGTCAGGCACCTGGCATTCAGATAGGTTCCCGTGCATAAGATGACGGCTTTGCAGAAATAAGTGCCGCCGGAAACGGTTTTTAAGCCTGTGATCCGGTATCCTTCTCTGGCGTCCTCCGTCAAAATCTCCACCGCTTCTGCCTGGCGGATCGTTAAATGCTCCGCAGACTGAAGTGTATTCCTCATCTCTGTCGTATAGGACAGCTTATCCGCCTGTGCGCGCAGAGAGTGCACGGCAGGGCCTTTGGATCGGTTCAGCATTTTGGACTGGATAAAGGTCTTATCTATGTTTTTCCCCATTTCTCCCCCGAGGGCATCTATTTCACGCACCAGATGCCCTTTTGAGCTGCCGCCGATATTCGGATTGCAGGGCATCATTGCAATGCTGTCGATACTGACCGTAAAAAGGATTGTCTCAAAGCCAAGCCTTGCCGCAGCCAGCGCCGCCTCACATCCCGCATGGCCGGCTCCGACCACGCAGACATCATAATTTTCTTCAATACAGGGCATTTTCATCCTTCTTTCTTCTGTTCTCGTTTATTTTCCCATACAAAACTTACTGAAAATCTCGTTTACCAAATCGTCCGCCACTTCTTCTCCAATCACGCTCCCAAGCTCCCGATAGGCGTCCATCAGATCGATGGTATAAAAATCCTCCGGCATCCCGTCTGCAATACTTTGTTTAACCATACAAAGGCTTTTTTCGGCATTCCGCAAAGAAGCCTTATGCCGTTCGTTTGTAATAAATACCTCATCGTTGCATCGAATCCTGTCATGAAAAAACAGCTCTTCCACCGTATGCTCCAACTGCTCTATCCCTTCCCCGTATTTTGCCGAGACAGTCAGCACGGTCTGATCCAAAATCTCCGTGATATCCTCTCTGGTAACAACCGCGTCCAGATCCGACTTATTCAAAAGGACAATGACATTCCGATCCCGAATCCTCTCTGCAATTTCCAGATCATCCCGATCAAGCGGCACAGACGCATCTACGACATAAATCACCAGATCCGATTTTTCTATATATTCCTTTGCCCTTTCCACGCCGATCCGCTCCACTTCATCATCCGTCATGCGGATCCCCGCCGTATCCGTTACATGCAGGCTGATTCCGTTCAGACGGATCTGCTCTTCTATCGCATCCCGGGTTGTCCCGGCAATGTCCGTAACAATGGCGCGATCCGTTCCGGTTAAGGCATTTAACAGGGAGGATTTCCCGGAATTGGGCTTTCCGACAATAACGGTGTGAATGCCTTCTTTTAAGACGAAGCCGTTCTCGGCATTCAAAAGCAGCCGTCTGATCGCTTCCAGACTGTGTTCCGTCTTTTGTAAAAGCCGGCTGCCGTACTGATCCAGCTCATAATGCTCCGGATCGTCGAGCGCCGATTCAATGTAAGCAAGCTCATATAAAATTTCTTCCCGCAGCTTTCTGATCGTATCCGAAACCTTCCCCTTTAACTGATCCATGGAAGCCTTCAGGGCAAAATCATTCTGCGCCTGAATGACATCCATCACCGATTCTGCCTGCGCCAGATCAATCCGTCCGTTTAAAAAAGCCCGCTTCGTAAATTCTCCCGGTTCCGCAGGCCTTGCCCCGTTTTTTAACAAAAGCCCCAGGATCTGCTGCATAACAAGTACGCCGCCGTGGCAGTTGATTTCCACGGTATCTTCTCTTGTATAGCTGTTCGGCGCCTTCATAAGCGCTACCATTACCTCGTCAACGGTACGTTCCCCTTCTTTCACAAACCCGTAATGGATCGTATGGCTGCCGCATGCCGAAACCGGTTTGCCGCACTTTAAGCGGACGATCTTATCTGCCGTTTCGATTGCTGTTTGGCCGCTCAGCCGGATAATTCCAAGCCCGGCGTTTGTAAGCGCAGTCGCAATTGCGGCAATTGTATCTGTTCCCATAAGAAAAACCTCTCCTGTTGTCTGATAAAAAAAGCTGCCGCAGACACCAACTTACGAACAAATACGAATGTTGGATGTATTGCAACAGCTCCTGCGTGTTCCTGTTATTTTTTGTAAGAAATTACAATGTACCGAAACGGATCCTCCCCTTCGCTGTGGGTAACGACATACCGGTCATTCTGCAGAGTCGAATGGATTACCCGGCGTTCAAAAGGATTCATTGGTTCGAGCGAAATCGAATGCTTCGTCCGTTTTACTTTATATGCAATATTTTTTGCCAGATTCTCTAATGTTTCCTTCCTTCTGAGACGGTAATTCTCCGTATCCAGCTTTACCTTATAGTAAGTTTCAAAATTCTTATGCACGGCATTGCCGACAAGCAGCTGCAAGGCGTCCAGCGTCTGCCCCCGCTTTCCGATCAATACGCCCATTTCCTCTCCCTTAAGGTCGATGTCAATGCAGCGGGTATCCTCATTTACCTGCAGGATAATTTCCACATCCAAATGCATGAGATCGGAAGAGCACACGTCTGAACTCCAGTCACATGGCATGATC
>CAMSEJ010000051.1 GCA_947057405.1 uncultured Roseburia sp. | reverse complement strand
GTACCCGAAAATGGGCAGAGTATTTCCGGCCGCCGTCGAAGCCGCCAAAAATCCCTTTGCCGCGGTCACACCGCCCTCTGTCCTATTCATACCGTCCTCCTCTATTTCTCATTAAATCTGGTAATATTTTCTTCATTCAGCGTAAAATCATAATAATTCAGATCGCACCGTTTGGTCCATCCCACGCGCTTCCAAAATTCATTGCCGCCCTCATTGTCCGCAAACGCAATCAAACACACCTTATTAATCCGTTCCGCTTTCAGCGCCTTCATCGCCGCCACGGCCATCGCCTTGCCGATCCCGCGTTTGCGGTAGCCTTCCTTTACGCATACATGGTAAAAACAGCCGCGCCTGCCGTCGTGCCCGCACAAAATCGCGCCGACAATCCCGCCGTCCGCCTCCGCCACAATGCTTGTCGTCGGATTCCGCCGGATAAACCGCGCAATCCCCTCCTTTGAGTCGTCAATACTGCGGATCCCAAGCCCCCTGATTTTTGTCCAAAGCCCGTAAACGCTTTCATAATCGCCAATCTGCATCGTACGGATCGTCAGTTTACCCGTCTGCTCCATAACGCCCCCTTTACGGAAACAGCGGGGCAAAAAACAGCCCTTCCGTTTCCGGCTCTCCAAACAAAAGATTCATATTCTGAACCGCCTGGCCCGCCGCGCCTTTTACCAGGTTATCCAGCGCGCCCATCAAAATCACGCGCCCGGTCCTCGCATCTGTCTTAAAATTCACATCCACAAAATTGCTGCCCTCCACCCATTTCGTCTCCGGGCACACGCCCTGATCCAAAATGCGGATAAACGCTTCCTTAGCATAATACTTTTCATAAGCCGCCCGTATCCTCTCATCAGAAGGCAGGCCCCATGTCCCGTCCTTTCGCTGCACTTCCCTTAACTTCGCATATTCCGTCACCAAAATCCCGCGGTTCATCGGCACAAGGTGAGGCGTAAAATTCACCAAAACCTCCCGGCCCGCCGCATAAGAAAGCTGCTCCTCAATTTCCGGCGTATGTCTGTGCTCCGTCACGCCGTAGGCCTTCATATTTTCATTTACCTCACAAAACAGGTTCGCCGTCTTCGCCCCGCGCCCTGCCCCCGACGTACCGGACTTCGCGTCAATCACCAGCGTATCCGTATCAATCAACCCCTCTTTTACCAGAGGATACGCCGTCAGAATCGAGCACGTCGTATAGCAGCCGGGGTTGGCCAAAAGCCTCGCCCCCTTAATATCATCCCGGTTTATCTCGCAAAGCCCGTACACTGCCTCCTCCAAAAACTGCGGCGATTTATGTTCGATCTGATACCACTTCTCATAAACCGATACGTCCTTAATACGGTAATCCGCGCTTAAATCAATGATTTTTACCCTGTTTAAAATATCCTCCGTTAAAACGGACGCCAGATAGCCCTGCGGCGTCGCCGTAAAAATCACGTCCACCTGCCCGGCCAGTTCCTTTAGATTATCATCCAGACATTTGTCCTCCACAAGGCAAAACATATTCCGATAAACATCCGCGTACTTCCTGTCTATATAACTTCTTGAGCCGAACCATTTAATTTCCGCATTCCTGTGGCCGAGAAGAAGACGCACCAGCTCCCCGCCTGCGTATCCGGTTGCTCCGATAATTCCTGCTTTGATCATATGTATCACTCTGCTTTCTTTAGAAAATTTGGTCAAACTGCTTGTATTAGTTTAGTACAAAAACCCCCTCCCGTAAAGAGTAAACTTCGTTTTGTGGGAGGAATCGTGCGGGTGAGCGGGTAATAGATAAATTATGGCGGGTGAGACGCCGGCCAGAGGACAGAGGATACACCGGGGCTGTGTTCATGGATTAAGGGATGCTAAGTATCCCCGAACACCTTCTGCTATGCGAACGCAACCGCCCTGAATGCGCCGTCCATGGCGCAGTCAGGGCTTTCCCGGACATCCGTGTCCGGGAATTGCTGGCTGTGCCGGGGATACTAATCTTCCCTAAATCCAATCACAATGCCCCGGCGTATCCCCTGTCCTCTGGCCGGCTGTTCATCGGCATGTTTTACGTTGGGCGGCTGCACGATTAAACTTCGTGGAAGGGGGTGAGGGCTGTAGGTAATTGGTGGGGCATGACGGGTGACGCGGGCTTTTGGTTTTTGAAAGCTTGCATGTTTGTGCAGTTTTCATGTTTAGGGGGAAAACTGTGTCCGGGATTTGCTGGCTGCGCCCGGGATACAAAGCTTCCCTAAATCCTATCACAATGCCCCGGTGTATCCCCTGTCCTCTGGCCGGCTGTTCATCGATGAGATGATGGCTGTAGGTGATTGGCGGTGCATGACGGGTAATGCGGGCCTTTGGTCTTTGAAAACCTGCAAGATTGTATCATTAACACACAGAGATTTCGAAAACACAGCCAGGGATAGCCTGCGGCGGAGGGGGCTTCTTAGGGGACATTGTGATTGGATTTAGAAATTCTTAACAGTCCCTGGCTCTGTCAGCAATTCCCGGACATGGATGTCCGGGAAAGCCCTGACTGCGCCACGGACGGCGCATTCAGGGCGGTTGCGTTCGCATGTGGCATCTCAGGGGGATTGTTTAGAATTCCTTAATCCATGAACACAGGCCCCACAAAAGCCCCCTCTGCCGCAGGAGCTCCCCGGCGGAAGCTTCAGCAAATCTCCCGGCCACGCACCCCACTTTGCATAATTATACATAATTTATGCATAATATTCAACACATTTTTTCACAAAGTCAATTTTACGCATTTCATTTCACTATTTCAAATTAAAAATGTATATTTTTTCACTTGTGTTTTGATACAAGTTGTTGTATATTAGTTGGTAACGATGAAGAAAGAAAGGATGTTGACCTACCATGAAAGAAAAAGTTGTTTTAGCGTACTCCGGAGGTTTGGACACGACCGCGATTATTCCCTGGCTGAAGGAAAATTATGACTATGAGGTAATCTGCTGCTGTATTGACTGCGGACAGGAAGAGGAACTGGACGGGCTGGAAGAACGCGCTAAGCTTTCCGGTGCAAGTAAGCTGTATATTGAAGACATTGTGGATGAATTTTGCGACGACTATATTATCCCCTGCGTACAGGCGGGCGCCGTGTATGAGAATAAGTATCTGTTAGGTACCTCTATGGCCCGTCCGGGCATTGCAAAAAGACTGGTAGAGGTTGCCAGGAAGGAAGGCGCAACGGCTATCTGCCACGGCGCAACCGGCAAGGGCAATGACCAGATCCGTTTTGAACTGGGCATTAAGGCACTGGCGCCGGATCTTAAGATTATTGCCGCCTGGCGTGACGATAAATGGAATATGGATTCCAGAGAATCCGAAATCGCTTACTGCAAAGAACACGGAATTGACCTGCCGTTTTCCGCGGACAGCAGCTACAGCCGCGACCGTAATTTATGGCATATCAGCCATGAAGGGCTGGAGCTGGAGGATCCGGCTGTAGAGCCGAATTACGATCACCTTCTGGTGCTCGGCGTTTCTCCGGAACAGGCTCCGGAAGAAGGCGAATATGTGACCATGACATTTGAAAAAGGCGTTCCGGTTTCCGTCAACGGCAAACAGATGAAGGTTTCGGATATTATCCGCGAATTAAACCGCCTCGGCGGCAAACACGGAATTGGGATTGTCGATATCGTGGAAAACCGCGTGGTGGGCATGAAATCCCGCGGCGTTTATGAGACGCCAGGCGGAACGATTCTGATGGAAGCACATCAGCAGTTAGAAGAGCTTGTGTTAGACCGCGCTACGATGGAAACGAAAAAAGACATGGGCAATAAGCTGGCTCAGATTGTGTATGAAGGCAAATGGTTTACGCCGCTTTGCGAAGCCGTCTGCGCATTTGTGACTTCTACTCAGCAATATGTAACCGGTGAAGTGCATTTTAAATTGTATAAAGGGAATATTATTAAGGCGGGCACGACTTCTCCGTATTCGCTGTACAGCGAATCACTTGCCAGCTTTACGACCGGCGACTTATATGATCACCATGACGCGGAAGGATTTATTACCCTGTTCGGGCTTCCGTTAAAGGTGCGCGCTATGAAATTAGCAGAAACGGATAAATAAAATTTATGAAATTAGGGATTTTGATTAATAAAAAAGCGAAAAACCTCGGCGACGATATCCAGTCCTATGCTGCGGCAAAGCTGCTCCCCCGCGTCGATTATGCCATTGACCGGGAACATATTGATACGTTTTCCAGCAAACACAATGAACCGGTAGCCGTCCTGATGAACGGATGGTGGATGTGGCGGAAATGGAACTGGCCTCCCGCGGATTGTATTATCCCCAAACTGACCAGTATGCATATCAATACCTACACCGTGGCGCAGCTCGGCACTCCCCTCCATGCGGAGTGGCTTACCGGCTGCGACAGAGAATATATGCAGAAATACGGGCCGGTCGGCTGCAGGGATCACTCTACGATTGCATTTTTAAAGGAGGCGGGCATTGAAGGCTATTTCAGCGGCTGTCTGACGCTGACTCTGCCCGAACAGCCCAAAACGCCGGACGCCGGCACTTATGTCTGTCTGGTGGATTTACATCCGAAGCTTGAAGCGGAGGTCAAAAAACGCCTTGCCGATACCGGTCTGGAAATACGTGTGTTCAGCCACGACTACGACGACCGTCCAGTGGGACAGAGCTTAAAGCAGCGCTTTGATAATGTGGAGAAAATTCTGACCCAATATCAGAATGCGCGGTTCGTCGTCACCCGCAGGCTTCATGTGACCCTGCCGTGCATCGCCTTAAAAACTCCGGTTTTGTCCCTTGTGAACAAGAGCAACGTAAAAAACAGCTCCCGGTGGGATTCCTACGCGGATTTGCTGCATTACGTAGACGAGAGCGATTTCCGGTCAGGCAATTATGATTTTGACTTCCATAATCCTCCGCCGAACCGTGATGCCTACCTTCCCATCCGGGAATCGTTAATCCGGGAAGTGCAGGCATTCGTACAGCAGTACCAGGATGTCTCCTGCACGTTAGAGGAAGTCAGAAAAACCTCCTACACCGAAGCCGAAAAGCTTCTCTGGCAGAATCAGATGATGAAAACGGCGCTGGATAAATGGCTGCGTGCCAACAGGCGTATCATCGACCACAAATCCGCGCTCCGCAAGGAGTTAAAACAAACTGCCAAAACGCTCAAGCAATATGCACAGTTTATCGAACGGCTGCAGGAGGACGGCGTCATCTCCGAAGTCAGCCTGCCCGAAGTTTCGGATCCCGTTATATCGGATTACGAGGAGGATACCCAAAGCGCTTCCTTTTGGGGCCGGCTCAGAAAAGCCATGCGGGCGTTCCGCAATTGATACCGACAAAAAAAAGCCTCCTGCGATACCGTTTTACGTATCGCAGGGGGCCTTTTTTGCCATGCCTTCCCGTTGTCCTGTCAGGGAAGCCGCAGCCGATATGACCGCGCTGACTGCCAGCAGCAGGTAAAAATTAATGCTCCTGGTCACGCACATCGAAGCCGTCAGATACGCACCCGGGAATACGGCGGCAAATACCGTCTTATACATCAGTTCCGTAATCCCCTGCGCTCCGGGCAGCGGCAGCATATCCACCGCAATGTAAACGGTCGCCTGGAGAAACATGACGGCGCCCATCGAACAGCCGGACAGCCCCATTCCCCTGTAAATCAGCCAGGTCAGAAAAAATACGGAAAACCGCTGTACAAACGTAAACGCCACGACCACGGCAATATGCCTTTTATGCCGCAAAAAAAATACGACCGCTTCATGATAGCTGTCCGCCATGTCAAAGAGCTTCTGCGTGCGCGTTTCGGACGGTTTTAAAAAATGCGCCTTTATCAGCAGCTTTTCCCCGCCGGTTACAATGCCGCGGAAGCACTTTGGGCTTACCATGACAAACAGCAAAACACCCACCAGCGCCGTATTCAGAAACAGGCCCAGGTAATACAGGTAAATATAACCCTTTAAATAAACGCAGAGCTTCGGATACCACAATACCAGAATGCCAAGCCCGATCAAAACCAGAACCAGCTTATACACCAGCGCCACCGTCATCAGCACCACCGTACTGTCTGAGATTTTAATCCCCGCTTTTTTCATATAATAAAGCTGCATAGGCTGGCCGCCCGTCGCAGAAGGCGTAATTCCGGAATAAAAAAAACCGATAAACGAATAACGAATACACGAAAGCGGCGTAACGCAGCATTGCAGCGCCCGCAGCAGATACCAGATCATAAGCCCCTCCGCCGCCACAAAAAACAGCCCGGTCACAACGGCAAGGCCCAGATAAAACGGCTTAATATCCCGGACCGTCTGCCAGACGTAATTCATATCATTTCCGCGAAAGATTGTATAAAAAGTGAGGAACATCAATGCCAAAAACAGGCCGATGCTGCACAGGTTTTTTCGATTCATAGAAACTCCCCCATTGTGAAAAATCGTATCCGTCCGGTTCTGTCGCCAGAAAATCCGCCAGCGTGCCTTCATACACAACCTCGGTCTGCGGCAGCTCATAAAAATCCCGCGGCGTAACCAGGGAAAAATGCTTTTCAAACAAATCAATCCCGTTATCGGACAAAAGCCTGGCGATAAAAGAAGAACAGGTATAATGCCGTCTCTGATAAAACGGAATCTTCATCAACAGAAACGGCAGGCCCAGCACGCAGTAGTGGTAACGAAACCGGTTTTCAAAGCACTCTTCCAGCTGCGCCGCAATCGCCGCCTTCTGCCAGCCCGTACATTCTAAGCTTACCACCTTGTACCGGGCAGTCGGAAAAGCACTGTAAATAGCCGGCAGATGCTCCTGTTCAAACCCCGCAATCACCGGGACAAACGGATTTCTGCGCCCGATGCTGTACGCTTCCCGTAAATCCGGATCCAGCCCAATCGCCACATGAACATACGAAATGCCGATCGTCTTTCGGATCATAGACGCAAACAGCCCGGGCGTATCAACCAGCGCAAAATATATTTTTTCCATAAAAGTGTACTCCTTAAAAACAGATTCTTCTGTATATTTATATTCAATTAAACTGGTAAATGCGCTTTGCAGCGCGATAACCGCCGATCGTTACGGCGTCGCCTAAGCGTCCGCCCGGCAGATACGTAAACCCGCTTAATGTCTTATATTTTAAAATATGGTACAGCTTCCGGTTATGTACCCGAATGTAATGCCAGAGCGCCTCCCTCTGCCGCATTGCCTTTGGCGTTCCAATCAGCAGCAGATGAATGCATGAAATCGACATCATAATCGAAATATTCCTGGTCAGGTAGCGCGCCAGCTTCGGCTGCACCTGCGAAAGCTTCTCCAAATCCGCTGCCGTTGCCACCAGCTTTGTCACGCGGATCTGCTGGTCAATCCGGCTCATTAAAACTTTTTCGTTAACCGACTGATCTTCCCGTCCCAAAAAATAGTGATACAGATCCAGATCCAGATAACACAGCGTTTTCACATACGGCAGCGGCTGGTTGGCAAACAGGTTGTCCACATAAAACGTATGTTTCGGCAGCCGCACGCCGGATTGCCGCAGCACCCTGGTTTTGTACCAGAGCGCATGCATCACCAGGTACTGCGACGG
The DNA here is from genome assembly GCA_947057405.1 of uncultured Roseburia sp. Classification (GTDB taxonomy): domain Bacteria; phylum Bacillota; class Clostridia; order Lachnospirales; family Lachnospiraceae; genus Roseburia_B. The sequence goes on along the minus strand of CAMSEJ010000051.1, from coordinate 3,174 downwards.
CCCGAACGGGCGAAGATCTTCCCAGCCGCAGATGTCGCCCGGAGTAAATACGTTGCGGTAAGGCATACACCGGACCTTATTCTCCAAAAGGTGGTCATACAGGTAATTGCATACGATAAGATCCGGCTTGGTCCCGGTCGCTTCCTGGCAGCACATCTGCCTCAGCAGCTCCTTTAACGCATCCATATCCAGCCAGTCGTCGGAATCCACAACTTTAAAATAACGCCCCGTCGCAGCCGCAAGCCCCGCGTTGACTGCGGCGCCGTGCCCGCCGTTCTTCTGGTGGATTACCCGGACAATATCCGGATAGGCTTTGGCATAGTTGTCCGCGATTTCACCCGTACAATCCGTAGAACCGTCATTTACAATAATAATCTCCACAAGCTTTCCGCCCGCCAGAAGCGTATGGATACAGCGCTCCATATAGGCAGCGGAATTGTAGCAGGGAACGGTAAATGTAATGTATTTCATAAAAATAGTGCCCCTTTCCTCTCTGGTACGTTTCAATATATAGAACGATTTTTTGTTTCCGGTTTCTTCAACTTTTTTCGTTTTCTATCATAACATATCTTTTTCAGGTTTTTTTGTAAGGATCTCTTAATTTTTCTTAAGAATTGGCTTACAATCCTGAAAGAAAAGCCGGGGGCAGACAAATGCGGTTTACGGTTCCGTCTGCGAATCCGGATCCGGTTCTCTGCCCGAACCGCGGCGCTTATCCAAAGATACCTTCAATGCTTTTACAACATCCGTTAAAATATGCATATCCTGTACCGAACAGGCATCCAGCGTCTCCGCCAATTCCCCTTTCATCACCGTCTTGCTGTTTTTCGGAACGTCATAAATCAATTCATCCGTCTGTACGCACAGTGCTTCTGCAATCCGAACAAACACAGATAAACTCATTTTTGTATTTCCCGTTTCAATATGGCTCATATGTGTGGTTGAAATACTCACTTTTTCTGCCAACTGCTCCTGTGATAAATTATACGCTTTTCGGAATTTGCGAATACGCTGTCCAATCTTATAATAATCCATAATACTTAACCTCTTATCGCCTATACAATTTATTTACACTTGAATTGTATGGGCTAAAATGATATTATTACATAAGTTATATAGGCTAAAATCTGCCTACATAATTTAAGTATTAGAAATTTTTTTACGGATATTCTAAATCACATAAAATAATTTTAAGAAAGGAAAACACAGTATGACAAAAAATGAGATGAAAGATTTGCTGTTTGAAACACTAAACGAACACGACATATTGTTTTCTGATATTGCATTAAATGATACGTTAAACTCTATCATTGTCACTTCAATTGACAAAGACAAATTTATCATCACGATTGATCATCTGAAAGAAAATTAAGCAAATGTTCAGGGGAGACGATGGCTTATGCGAGTCATTGTCTCCCCTGTTTAATTTTACATTTACAATTCTTTCAACAAATGATATGCTATTATACAAAATATATAACAATACACTTTATATAATTCTTATTATACTTTATTGCGTATATTGATAAAGAAGACAAAGGTAACCGTTCAGATTACCTGAGTTGTATGGAACCATAATGCAAAATAAAAAGAAAGGAAATACGGTGTTCTGCTCTTACAGGCATCGTACAAAACGATATGAAAAAAATATACAGGTTAATTGCCTTCCTGCCCCTGTGTTCCCTGCTTTTGTCTGTCGGCTGCGGAAATAGCGCGAACGAATCCGATTCGCACAATACCGCGGAAATTCCCACAGAGCATACACCGAACGAACAAAGCGTGCAAAGGGACGAAGATTCGTCCAAAACACAGGAAGCCGATGATGATTCCGTTATTTGGGTTATCAACAACGCCGATCTGGCCGCACGTCTGCAGGAGCCGTTAAACCGGCTTTTGGCAGAAAAAAAATCCCATTTACCGTTTCTATCAGAAGTATCAGCATCGATCTTCTTTCAGACGACATGAATTATTACAGCAGAATCAAAGAGCGCAAAGAAAACGACATCCCGACAGATTTGGTGTTCTGGCCGATGACGCTGGAAGAACACAGCGATTACTATGCAGCAGTAAAAGACGGATTCTTCGCCCCTTTGACCCGGGAAGAGGATGAACCGGTTCTCAGAGAAGCGCTTTTGCCATTTGCACTGGAGCGCACAAAAATTGACGGAACACTTTATGGCCTGTGCGGTATGCCGGAGTATTTTCATTTCGGAATTGGATTTAACCAATACTACCTGAAAAAGCATGAGATTAATCCGGACACGCTTTCCGGGAACCTGCAGGATAATGAAGACTTACTGTATGAACTGGCACAGAAAGAACCGGTTTTGCTTACGCCGCTTGCTTATTGGGGACTAACGGAGGACGAACTGGGATATGAATACCTGTTTCCTTCCTGCGCAGCAGGGTTCTCGCGTAAAAACGGGACGGAAATCGTAAATGTATTCGCCGAAGAGACGACCGCGGAGTATCTGCAGGTGTTAAAGCGGCTGCGGGAGAAGAAGCTGGTTACCTTCCTGAACCTGGACGGATTCCGGGCAACGGAACAGGAAAACGGTTATTTCTCCATTGCGTTCCACGAAAGCAAAGCAAACGCGTCTGCCGGGCAGGTAGCCGGATTTTCGGATCAAAGCGGCAAGCCGCTTACAACCGATATCTGGTTTGTGCCAGGAGAGAGTGCGGCAAGCCTGCCCGTTATTTCACGCGGGGACATCACCGGAATCGCCTCCTGGTCTAAGCATCCGCAGGAGGCCTATACGTTTTTAAAGCTGCTGTTTACAGATGCCGACGTAGCCAATCTTGTCAAATTTGGTGAGGAAGGTGTGGATTACCGGGTGGAGGACGGATATGTGACGGAACTACTGGCGCAGGACGCGAACCCACGGGCTTATGCAGGCTATATTAACGACGTGCTGACTTATCCCATGCAGCAGGAACCGGGAAATAAAAAAGAAAACTGGAACAGCTATTTTCAGGATCGGGGCGTACATCCGCTTGCGGGTTTCCAGTTCGATCCATCTGCTGTTTTGGAGGAGATTCATGCGACGAACGCGGTGATCCGGACGGATCGTACGGTTGGCAGCAGCTATACGGCAGAGTTTAAGCACTTCATATCCAAATAGATGTAACAAAAATATGATTGGCAAAACAACAGGAAATACCGCCAACAGTCAA
>CAMSEJ010000050.1 GCA_947057405.1 uncultured Roseburia sp. | reverse complement strand
TCGTATTGATGACCTGCTCACAGAATGGACGCATACCCTGCTTAATACCATTTCTGACCCGATTGTGGTTAACCAGAAAAAGTTCCTTTCCGCCGAACAGCAGCAGGCCATTGATGAGTTTCTTTCCGTCCGCTCGTTCAAAAAGCATGTGGATGACTTCTTTGTACATGCCATCAACACGTTGCTAAAGGGCTTTGAACCGGTGGTTATTGATACCGACGATCTGATGGCAAAACTGGAACAGATCCCCCCGTTGGACGAGGCATCCTTCCGGTCAAAAGTAAGCGAACTGATCTCCTCTTATACTCAGGGCAGGGACGCCGGGAAGCTGCGTATCGTTGTAAAACGCAGAGAAAGCGAGGTTTAAGATGGAACCGAAAAAATTAACAAAAGCAGACCTTGACAGGGTCCGCCACATAGAAGGATTCCCGACAGGAAGTGACGAAGACATAATTGCACTTTCTAACGCGCCTTATTACACTGCCTGTCCGAATCCGTTTATTGAAGAGTTCATTCGTGAGAACGGAACCCCTTATCATGAAGCCGAAGACGATTACCACATGGAGCCATTTGCATCGGATGTCAGCGAAGGCAAAAGCGATGACATATACAATTTTCACACTTATCATACGAAGGTGCCTCCAAAGGCCATTTTGAAATATATCTTGCATTATACCAGGCCGGGAGATATTGTGTACGATGCGTTTTGCGGCAGCGGAATGACCGGCGTTGCGGCAGCAATGGCAGAACATGACGCATTTACAGGGCATCATCCCAATACCGGCGTCCGGTATTCCATTTTAAGCGATCTTTCTGTTGCAGCAACCTTTATTGCGCAGGGATACAATTATCCCCAAAATATCCGTAAGATATCTCAGTTCGCCGCAGATGCATTAGAATGGCTGAAAAAAGATTTCGGATGGGCTTATGAAACCAATCACTCGGGTCAAAAACAGACGTTCCTTCCTGTGACCAAAGGTACCGTCAACTATACCGTATGGAGCGATATTGTTATTTGCCCCCAGTGCGGACAAGAGCTGAATTTTTATCAGATAGGCATTGACAGCAAGACCGGACACAAGAAACGCGGCGGCCTGACCTGCAGGTATTGCGGCTTTACCGGAAAAGGAACGGAATTTGAACGGGCCGTCACAACTGTATTTGACGATGTAACCGGTGAAACAATGCAGATCATAAAGGAAGAACCGGTGCTCATTCATTATTCTTTTGCAGGGAAAAAGTATACGAAAGAACCTGACGCCGAAGACCTTGCACTGATTGATAAAATATCCCGGATGAAGTTTTCGGCCTGGTACCCAAAAGAAGAGGTCCCCGACGGATTTAACACAAGTCAGCCCAAGAAGTCTCATCTTGTAAAACGAATAGACCTGTTTTATCATAAAAGGAGTCTGATAGCGTTTGCAAAACTGTGGGAATATGTTGAGCACGCCGACGAGAGCTGCCGTAATCTGTTAAAATTCTGGCTGCAAACAGTATCTGTAGGATTTACAAAAACGAACCGATATTTCAGCAGTTCTTTTTCGCAGGTGAACCGATATCTGAAAGGAACGCTGTATATTGCGGCAACCCGTTCGGAGGTATCCCCCTGGTATGCGCTTTCCGGAAAATCAAAAAAAATTACGAAATTGCTTTCTAATCCTAATTGCATCATCACATGCATGTCTTCAGAACGAAGCCTGATTCCGGACAACTCCGTAGATTATATTTTCATTGATCCGCCATTTGGTTCCAATATTATGTATTCTGACTTAAATATTATCTGGGAATCCTGGCTGCGGCTTTACACGCAAAATAAAAATGAGGCAATTATCAATGGTGTTTCCGACAAGGATGATGTTTTCTATAAAGACATCATGCTAAAAGTACTGAGTGACTGCTGTCGCATTTTAAAACCCAATCGATGGATTACGATTGAGTTCCACAATTCTCAAAATAAAGTTTGGAACATCCTTCAATCCGTTATCAGCCAGTCCGGCTTTGTTGTGGCAGACGTGCGTGTACTGGATAAAAAGGTTCAAACAATGAAACAGTATTCCACTAAAAATTCGGTAGACAAGGATCTGATTATTTCCGCATATAAGCCGCGTAAAATACCTGAGAATGAGATGCAGCCAAACAGCGTATCAGAGGAAACCGCATGGTCTTTTGTCCGGAATCACTTACGTCAGCTTCCGGTTGCAGTCCTCAACGGAACTAAAATTGAAATCGTAACAGAACGACAGGCAGTTATGCTCTGGGACAGAATGGTAGCGTATCATATTATGAACAAAGCTGCGATTCCGATGGATGCTTCTGACTTCTATCAAAGTCTGGACAACAAATTTTTAAAACGCGACGGAATGTACTTTTTGCCGGATCAGGTCAATGAATACGACATGGCAAGAATCGTCAATGAAATCGAACCTATTCAGTTTGAACTATTTGTAACAAATGAAAAATCTGCCATTGCCTGGTTATATCAGCAGTTGAGCGAAAGTTTTGGAGGACCCCGGACTTATGCCGAATTGCAGCCGAAATTCATGCAGGAAGTGAAGACGGTAGATAAATTTGAAAACATGCCGGAGTTGTCTGTGTTACTGGACGAAAATTTCCTTCAGGACGAAACGGGACGCTGGTATATCCCCAATCCAGTCAAAGAGGGTGATCTTGCCAGGCTGCGTGAAAAGAACCTGTGGAAGGAATTTGAAGGTTATCTGAATTCCGGAGGCAAGCTAAAGCTGTTCCGTTCGGAAGCTGTCCGTGTCGGCTTCTCCCGTCTCTGGAAGGATAAGAACTATCAGGCCATTGTTGCCCTCGCAGAGCGCCTGCCGGAACAGACCCTTCAGGAAGACGCAAACCTGCAGATGTACTATGATATCAGTTCGGGCAGAATCTGAACAGCCGATCATACCCGTAAGATTGGAGGCGCAACAGATGTTCGGTGAATATGTATTTGAGAAATCGTCCGCGCAATATACAGATAAAATCCTGCTTCTGGATGATGAAAATCTGAACAGCCGGACAAATTACACATCCGCATTCTCCGCACGCGGTTTTGAAATTGTAAGATACACCGACGATCTTACCTTCAGAATCAAGTATGAGCAGAAATTGAAAACCTCCGGTGAAAAGCTGGCCGTCATTGCTCACACAGAGCAATATATTCCCTACGACGTGCGCTGCAGGCTGTCGGTCTGTACGATTTCGCTGGAAGCGCTGTTTCCAAAACTCCATCCGGCAGCGCTAAAAACGATGGATAAAACAGGCCTTGACCTTTTATGCGCCGTCTATCCGAACGCCTTCGATCCGCTTCGGCAAAAGCATGAAACAGAACGGTTCCTGCAGACGAGGGTTTATACCGGCTCAAATGCGGCGGCATATCTCAAGAAAACCGCCTGCAGTCTGATCGAACGAACAAGAACTGCTGCCCGTTACAGCGAATGGTTTGCAATTGCCGAAGAAAAAGCGCAGCTGGATGTGATGGCTGTCCAATATGACGTGGATGCGGACACGCAGGAAATCAACCGTCTGTTCCAGCAGTATGCGCTGACTCAGTTCGGAAAGCTGTCACAGAATATAGATAAGCATTCACCCGTACTGGTAAGCAGGGCAATGGATTATATGCATGACCACAGCAATAAATTTATCGTAATTGTGATGGATGGTATGTCAGAGTTTGACTGGAGAATCCTTTCCGGTTCCTTCAAGAATCTGGCGTATGAAAAAGCATCTGTGTTCGCAATGCTGCCAAGCACTACATCGTTTTCCCGCCAGTGCCTGTTGTCCGGTAAATATCCAGGCCAGTTGACGGATCCCTGGAAACAAAGCAGGGAAAAGCAGGAATTTATCAATTGCGCAAAGGACCTCGGTTACTCCGATTCACAGATTGGATACGAACGTGGTTACGACGCGCAATTTGGCTCCTTTGTACAGTGCGGAGCCGTAATTATAAATGATATAGACGATATCGTCCATGCACAGAAACAGGGCCGGCCGGGTATGTTTCACGACATTACCGTGTTGGCAAACCAGAAAAAATTACCGGAAATGACACAGCGGTTTCTCGCTTCCGGTTACGATGTATATATTACAGCAGACCACGGAAACACTGCCTGCACCGGAATCGGAAAACTTATGAGAACCGGAGTTGAAGTGGAGACAAAGAGCCGCAGAATGATTGTACTGAACGATTTTGCCGACAAATCCGGACTGATTGAAAGGTACGGGCTGACAGAATATCCGAAATATTATCTTTCAAAGGAATACGATTACCTGGTTTGTAATGCCGGCGAATCATTTGACCCGGGAGGTGACGCTGTAATGTCGCACGGCGGCATCACACTGGATGAGGCGGTTGTACCGTTCATTAAAATAAAGAGGTAAAAAAGAATGGCTAAAATGGTTGGATTATCCCGAAATCTGAAGCTTCCATGGCTGAATAAGGCCGCGGAACTGGTTTTAAGAGGACAAACGGAACAGGAAATAAAAGAAGAACTGAATGAGTATCTGCGCTTTGAAATTGCAAGTGCCATAAATATTCGTAAGACCCGAGAAATCCTTATGCATATCTGGGTTTATGAAAACAGGCAGGCCCATCAAATGAAGGCATCTGCGCTAAAGCTTATAAAGGCATATCCTGAATACAATCTGGTCATTCACTGGTGCATGATGATGGCTGCATATCCTGTTTTTGCGGACACCTGTAAGCTCATCGGCAAAATGTCAGAGTTTCAGGACGAAATTATTCTGGCCCGCCTCAAACAGAAACTGTTTGATGAATGGGGGGAACGCAGTACACTGCTCCATTCGATTGATAAACTGGTCGCTACATTAAAGGCTCTGAATGTAATGGTGTGCGACAAACCGGGTAAATATCACATCAATACGCACAGAGTGAGCAATCCGAAGGTTGTCGCATTTATGGTGTATACGATTATGCGAATGGAAAACAGGGCTTATTACACCCTTACCGACATCAGCTCGTCCGCTTACTTCTTCCCGTTTGTCTACAAACTCGAACAGGAAACGCTGTTTGAAGACAGCAGATTTGCAATGCATCATTTCGGAGGGGAATTATCCGTTTCCCTGAACGGCTGATTTTTCTAAGAAGCTCTCGTTATCAGAGAATGCGGCACAATGGCATAATCAAAAATCCCCCTGCATACAATGTAAAAACAAGTATCGCAGGGGAATTTCTTTGAAAAGCTATATTGAGGAAAGAGCTATGGAAATAGCAAAATATATTATTGACAACAACGCAACCGTGCGCCAGACGGCCAGGCAGTTTGGCATCAGTAAGAGCACGGTACATAAAGACGTAACGGAGCGTCTCCCGCAAATCAATCCCGGCCTTGCAAACTGCGCCAGAAAAGTATTGGAAGTCAACAAATCAGAACGCCATATCCGGGGAGGAATGGCCACAAGGGAAAAATACCTGCATCAGCATATCTAAATGCACAGCGCTAACAGAACGGCTTTCTGTCGGCGCTGTATTTTTTAGAAACGGTTACATATTTTGAAAAGGATTGGAAATCCTAATGCCATACTTACAGTTGGAGGCAGCAAGGATGGAAAATTTAAAAAGGAACCCGTTTGGTTTTAAGGATAAAATCGGGTATATGTTTGGAGACTTCGGAAATGATTTCACATTTATTTTTGCAAGTACGTATCTGATGATATTTTATACAAAGGTGCTTGGAATTGATCCGGCAATGGTGGGCGTACTGTTTCTTGTAGCAAGGTGCGTGGACGCATTTACCGATGTGGGAATGGGGCGGCTTGCGGATTCTTCCCCGGAAAACCCCAAAGGTAGGTTTCGGGTTTGGATCATACGTATGTGCATTCCGGTAGCGGTTTCGAGCTTTCTGATGTACCTGGACGTCATGGCGGGCGCAAGCATGACGGTAAAAACGGTTTATATGTTTGTGACATACCTTTTATGGGGCTCCATTTTTTACACTTCCATTAATATTCCGTATGGCTCTATGGCGTCCGTGATTTCGGAGCATTCCAGGGACAGGCAGTCGCTTTCCATATACCGTTCGCTGGGATCGACGTTTGCCGCAGTGGCAATCAGCGTGATTGCGCCCCTTTTTATTTATGAAACGGATGCCCGGGGCAACCAGGTAGTAATTTCCGGAAGGTTTACACTGGTGGCGGCGGCATTTTCCATTCTGGCGGTTGTCTGTTACCTGCTTTGTTATTTCCTGGTGACGGAACGGGTAAAGGTAAGCAAAAGCGCTTCGCAGAAAAAGCGCTCCTCAGCCGCCAAAACATTAGGGCAGGTATTTTCAAACCGGGCGCTTCTGGCGATGATTCTGATTTCCATACTGACGCTTTGCGCGACGATTATGGGGCAGTCCATCAGCACGTTTTTATTTGCGGATTATTTTAAAGACACAAAGGCATTATCGTTTAACAATTTGCTGGGGCTTCCGGCGGCTTTGATTCTGGCGGCTGTTTCGGGAAAACTGGTGGAATGGTTCGGCAGGAAAGAGCTGACAAGCGGCGGCTGTATTGTGGCGGCGGTCCTGTTTTTTGCGTTGTATTTTATGAAGCTGACAAATGTCTGGGTGTTTATAGTCGTAAATTTTATTGCCAGTATCGGCGGGATGTATTTATTTAATATGACTGTCTGGGCAATGATAACGGACGTGATTGACGACAAAGAAGTACAGACCATGCAGCGGGACGACGGAACGATATACGGAGTTTATTCGTTCGCCAGAAAAGTCGGACAGGCGCTTGCCGGCGGCCTTGGCGGGTTTGCGTTATCGGCAATCGGCTATGACTCGCTGGCCGTAGCGCAGACGGATTCCGTACGGGCAGGGATTTATGCGCTTTCCACACTGTTTCCGGCGGTCATTTATACGGTTGTGGCAATTGTGTTTGTAACGCTGTATCCCTTGTCAAAAAAGCGGGTGGAGGAGAATACGAAGGAACTGCAGGCGCGCAGGTGACGTATTTAGCTGCAGTACTTATATCGGCTGAAATATGTTTGCTCCGGTTATAAGCTATGCCTGAAAAATAAAACTTGTTTTTCCGGTGTTCCTTACCTATAATATGAAGTAGTGTCCGGCAGATTTTTGCCGGCAGACCACAGGGAGGAACGGATGCATGGATCAGGAAAAAGTAATTGTAATTGATTTTGGAGGGCAGTATAACCAGCTTGTTGCAAGGCGGGTGCGGGAATGTAATGTGTATTGTGAGATTTTTTCTTACCGTACCCCGCTGCAGGAGATTGCGGCAATGAAACCGAACGGTATTATTTTAACGGGCGGGCCCAACAGCTGTTACGAAGAAGGAGCCCCAACGTACCAGAAGGAATTGTTTGAACTGGGGATTCCGGTACTGGGGCTTTGTTATGGCGCTCAGCTGATGTCGTTTCTTTTAGGCGGCAGGGTGGAGCGCGCCCCGGTGCGGGAATACGGGAAAACGAAGGTACAGATTGACGGAACGTCTCCGTTATTTTCAGGCGTGCCGGAAACAACGGTTTGCTGGATGAGCCATTTTGACTATATATCCAAGGCTGCGCCGGGGTTTTCGGTAACGGCTCATACGGCAGACTGCCCGGTTGCCGCGGCAGAGGATGTGAAGCGGCAGCTCTATGCGGTTCAGTTCCACCCGGAGGTTTTGCATACGCAGGAAGGAACGAAGATACTTTATAATTTTGTCAGAGACATCTGCGGCTGTGCGGGAAACTGGCGGATGGATCATTTTGTGGAGCAGTCCATTCGGGAAATCAGGAAGAAGGTCGGGAACGGAAGGGTGCTTTGTGCGCTTTCCGGAGGTGTGGATTCGTCGGTAGCTGCGGTTATGCTGTCTAAGGCGATCGGCAGCCAGCTTACCTGTGTTTTCGTGGATCACGGCCTTTTGCGGAAGAACGAAGGAGATGAAGTGGAGGCTGTTTTTGGCCCGCAGGGGAATTACGAACTGAATTTTATCCGTGTCAACGCACAGGAACGGTTCTATGTGAAACTGGCAGGGGTAAAGGAGCCGGAGCGGAAAAGGAAAATCATCGGCGAAGAGTTTATCCGTGTTTTTGAAGAAGAAGCTCAAAAAATCGGCTCCGTGGATTTCCTGGTACAGGGAACGATTTATCCGGATGTGGTGGAAAGCGGACTTGGCGGTGAATCGGCGGTGATTAAATCGCATCATAATGTCGGAGGTTTGCCGGATTGTGTGGATTTTAAGGAGATTATTGAGCCGCTGCGGAGCCTGTTTAAGGATGAGGTGCGCAAGGCCGGATTGGAACTTGGTATTCCAAAGCACCTGGTTTTCCGGCAGCCGTTTCCGGGGCCGGGGCTTGGCGTTCGGATTGTGGGAGACGTTACGGCGGAAAAAGTACGGATTGTGCAGGACGCGGATGCTGTTTTTCGCGAGGAGATAGCATGCGCGGGCCTGGAGCAGACGATTGGACAGTATTTTGCGGCATTGACGGATATGAGATCCGTGGGCGTGATGGGCGATGAAAGGACGTATGATTACGCAGTGGCGCTGCGGGCTGTCAATACGGTGGATTTTATGACGGCAGAAGCGGCGGAAATTCCGTTTGGGGTGCTGCAGAAGGTAATGGGGAGGATCATTAATGAAGTCGGCGGGGTGAATCGGGTGTTTTATGATTTGACTAGTAAGCCGCCGGGGACGATTGAGTTCGAGTAGGCATTTTTGTACATGGGAAGTCCGCAAAGCTAGGAAAATCAAAGGGTTTGCGGGCTTCTTGATTCTAAAGTGGTAATGTTTTGGTAAAGTTTTTTAGAGCCAGTTCCAGATTTCATATTTTAAATGGCGTGATGGGCGGATGAAATGGACAGGGTATTACCAAATATTACAAGTGGATGAAAAAAAGTAATATGGAATTAAAATGATAATAGGAGTATTCGGAGAGATTCGGATGCTCCATTTTCATGTTTATTTGTTTAGAAAAGAGAGGGATGGAAATGAAGATATATGAGTTTATTGTCGCTCATAAACGGAAAAGCATATTGTTTAACATAAATTTTGTCCATAGGTGGGAGAAACTTTATATTGTGGATAGCTTTCATTGACAAGATAGCGTGATTTATTTGAATGAGATTGCAATATCATGATTATTTGTTTCTTGTCTGTAATAAATCTTCAGGTGTTGTATTTAATAATTCGGCAAAAACAGAAACTTCATAATCTGGTATAAATCTAATGCCTAATTCGACTTTTGTTATTACATTTGGAGTAATATAATCATATCCGGCAAGTTCGGCAAGGATAGAGAGTTGTTTTATAGTTATTTTCTTTTGCTTTCGTAATTCGCGAATTTTTAACCCACAGATGTTTTTTCTTGTATCGTTGTACCAAAATGCTTTCAATAATAATCACCTCAATTTCCAAATAATTCTTAACAAGAATACTATTTAATTATAGCTTTTTTTGGCACAATTAAAATTCTTAACAAGAATATTTTGCTTGATTAGGCTGCTTTAATGTGATAAAATATTTTTGTTAAGAATAACTGAAAATTTTGCAGAATGTATGTTTTGAGAACGGTGGGTATGTAAAAGCTATGGTATATATAGTGGTTAGGGTACACCGTTTGGTTATGTGTGTAAATGCTGCAAAAGCAAGAGGTAGTCATTATAATTATAAAAAAATGAAGAGAGGTAGTCATTATGGGAGAATATGTAAAAAATAAGAAAGAAATGAATTATCCAAGTCTGGATTCCTTAAAACCTGTAGTGGATGTTGTAAATGAAGCAGCGTGCATGTTAGATGATCCAACACGAACAATGAACGATAGTGAATTAGGGGAAGTTTTAGCAGGGGCGCTTGGTGCTGGCGCAGGGAGTGCAATTTCTTTTGCCGCATTATATAGTTTAGGTAGCGTAGGGCTTTCAGCATCGGGGATTATGTCGGGTCTTGCAGCAGCAGGCGGAGGTGTGTCAGCGCTGGTAGGAGGAGCTGTTTCGGCATCAGTAGCGGGTATATTTGTTCTTGCTGCCCCGGTAGCGGGTCTTGCAGCATTGGGAGTGGGAGCTGCTGCAAAGAAAAAGAATCAGCAGTTGAGGGAAGAAAAGGAGCGTTTGTTTCAAGCAGCACTTAGAAAGCATGAAGCGCTAATACAAGAGTTAGAGAAAGAAAAAAGGAATCACCAGACAGATATAAAACGTATTGAATCTTTGAAAGCTTGTAATATTTTATTACGGAAAGCTATTGAATCATTGGAAAAGGATTTAGGGTATTCGGGAGCGACAGCATGAGTAAATTTAAATATTCAAAAGGAGAGCAGGAAATTGTCAATGTTTTAGCATATCAGGACAAACGGCTTAATGCTTTACTTAATGAAGAATCGCAATATGAACAGAATATTCTTTTAGAGGTAGATGAATGTATTTCTGAAAGTGAAAAATTGCTAAAAAGAATTGGATTTTTAGAAAAAGATATTAATAGAATGAAAAAAGAAGTAGAAGTTAGCCATAAAGTAAGAAAATCTAACGAAAAAGATACTATAGTTGTCTCAAATTGGGAAACTTTACATAATAGAGCTAAATGTGAGGTGGGAGATCAGTGTGAGCTGGAATCATTGTTTTCATCAGAAGAATTAAGTAATAATCAAATTTATATACAGATAATGAATGCAGAATATAATATGCTGCATCAATTAGATATGGTAGATTTTGCAATATGTACTTTGGCAGGAGTTATTGCAGGCGCTGTTGATATTTTGTTGATAGGAATTCCACATCGAAGTAAAACAGGCTTAAAAGCAAAACCTTTGTCCGATTAGATCGGAAGAGCACACGTCTGAACTCCAGTCACATGGCATGATCT
>CAMSEJ010000049.1 GCA_947057405.1 uncultured Roseburia sp. | reverse complement strand
ATCATGCCATGTGACTGGAGTTCAGACGTGTGCTCTTCCGATCTCAGAAATTCATCCATCCTGGGCATCCCGGTCGCAAGAATCTGCTCGTCGTTAATCCCCCATACCTCCGAGAAAAACGGTGCAATATGCTTGGAACCTGCAATCCCGAAATCATACTGCCTGTGGCAGGACGTCGTGCCCGGGCAGCCCATATGTCCCCAGCGGCTGTAGCCGGAGGATTTAAAGCCCGCGCCCGCATGCCAAAGCTGGATCAGCTTTGTATCGTCGCCAAGTTTCAGCCAGTCCAGAAGCGGCGCATGGTCGTCAATAAAAATAATGCCGCTCTGCGCCATCTTCTGTATCAGCTCCACCCAGCTTTTTATGCTCTGCGACTCCGCCGCTGCCGAACGGGCGGAATACAAAAGACGGTAATCTTTATCCATTCCGCGCTCCCGCATCCGGTCCGAAACCGCTTTTAAATTAGAAGCAATTACCTTATTCTGCTCGGACAGAAACAAAATCGTATTCCTGCGTTTTTTGGCATACAACATATAAAAAAACGAATACATTGTGCGCAGGATGTTTTTCCTGCTGCCCCATGTGCTCTGTATTGCAGCAATAATGCGTAATTTATCTCTCAGATGTGTTTTCACGGGAAACAGCATGTTTGTCTGCGCCGCCGCTAAAATATAAAACCGGAACGGCAGGGTATCCGCATCTTCCTCCACATAAAATGTCACCGTATAAGAACGGGTCTGGTCGGAATACAGAAAATTCCTGGAAAATTCCGACATACTGCCGACAACGGCCGTATCCGTTTCACAGTCCGCCATCTGACAGTCGTCCCTGCATACAATCAGACGGTACTCGCCGTAAGGCATACAGGCGTTCTCGCCGCTGTTTGTAATATTTAATTTGAGCCGGAACGTATCGCCCGTTTGGCTTACGACCTTAAACTTCGCCTGGGCGTAATACATCCCGTCCACCGCATAAAAGCAGAGCTCCCCGTTTCTCTCTTCCGGCGTCTGATACACAAGCGTTACATCTATATATAAAAAAATACGCTCCCATTTTACGGCCGTCACCGTCGCCGTAATCCTTTTCTCATCAATATAGTTCGTCATTGCCATGGTTTAATCCTCTTCTGCATCTTCTGCTTCGTCCGTCATCCGGGTATAAATCGCCGAAACCTCATCAATTCCCCCAAATGCCACAACCCTTCCCTGTTCTAATATCATTGCCTTATTGCAGATACGCTGTACCTGCTCAATCGAATGGGATACAAACAAAACCGTCGTCCCGCCTTCCATCATCTTATGAATCCGCCGCTCGCTTTTCCTGCGGAATCTGGTGTCCCCCACGGACAACACCTCGTCCAGAATCAGAATTTCCGGTTCCGCAATCGTCGCAATGGAAAATCCCAGTTTGGAACGCATCCCCGATGAATAATTCTTAATCGGCACATTGATGAATTTTTTCAGCCCGGAAAATTTGACAATCGCGTCGTACTTTTCTTCCAGGTACTTTTTGCTGTACCCCAGCATCGATCCATACAAAAAGATATTTTCCCTGCCCGTATACTGCTTGTCAAACCCCGCGCCAAGCTCTAACAGCGGCACAACCTTCCCTTTTCGGATCACCCTGCCCTCGGTCGGCTTAAACACGCCGGCAATCACCTTAAGCAGCGTACTTTTCCCGGCGCCGTTTAACCCCAAAATCCCCAGGCGGTCGCCTTTACAGAGCGTAAAGCTGACATCCTTTAAGGCCCAGAACTCATTCTTCTGCAAACTCCGCTTCAAAAGCCGGATCACATATTCCCGCAGATCGTCCACGCGCTCCTCGCTCATATTGAATTTCATACCTATGTTTTCGACGATCAATGTTTCTTTTCCCATAATACACCTTTCTATATTGCCAAAATAAAGTCATCCTGTTTTTTGTAGAAAATATAAGTTCCCAGTACAGACAGCCCGATCCCATATGCCAGGGCCATCAGAAAATACTCCATACTTAACGGTTCGCCCATCATTGCATAACGGAAATTCATAATAATGCAGTACAGCGGGTTGTATTTCAAAATCCAGGAAAACCCGCTTTTCATAATCCGGTCCGGCGTATACATAATCGCGCTGCAATACATCAAAAGCATCATAAGCACGTCCCAGATATATTCCATATCCCGGAAAAAAACACTGATCGTCGCCAGAATCATACCGCTTCCGTAGGTTAAAATAAACAACAGCGCAAACGGCACAAACGCATACAGCATGTGCAGGCTCGGCGGCTGTTTACAGTATATGCATAACGGAATCAGTACCAGCAGGGAAATACTGGTAATTACATAATTATACAAAATACTTGACAGCGGATACAGGTATTTCGGCACATAGACCTTTGTAATCATCGACGCATTGGCGCGTATGGATTTTGCCGCCGATTTCGTGGAAACCGAATAAAACGAATACAACAGCTTCCCGCAGAGCACATACAGCGGGAACTTCTCGTCCCCGCGCCCAAGCAGCGTCCCAAACACCACCGTCAACACAATCGTCGTCAGAAGCGGTTCCAAAAACGACCATAAAATTCCCAGGTAAGACTTCCTGTACTTTAGCTTGACCCCCTTTTTGACCAGCTCCCACAACAAACCTCTCCGTTTCCAAAATGCTTTTAAATGTTCCATCTGTCCCTTCCCTTTGCTTTCTAATTAAAACGCTTATCTATTCCGGTATTCTGTCCGCAATCAGCCCCGCCACACGAAAGGCGGCCCTCCCGTCTTCCACAGAGCCTTTTTCTTCCAGAAAATCTCTTACCTTCTCTTTATATACCAATTCATCAAAAGATGCAATATGTTTTGCCATCTGCGCATTCGTAAGCGCCACCGGAAACGGCGTTTCCTCCAGCGGATAATAAAGCCCCCGCATCGTTTCATACGCCTTATAATCCGGCGCATAGAGAAAGGCCGGCCGCCCCGTCAAAAGAAAATCAAACACCGCGCTCGAATAATCCGTCACCACCGCATCCGCCGCCGCCAAGAGCTCCTGGATATCGGAATATTCCGTCACATCGGCGCAAAACGGCTCCTTGGGCAAAAGTTCTGTAAACTCCTTCATCCTGGGATGCAGCCGCATTAAAATCAGCCAGCCGCCCCCAAACCGCTCTTCTAAGCTCTGCCGCAGCAGCGGAAAATCCAGCCCCTGTTCCCAGCCCATCCGGTCATCCCGAAACGTCGGCACATAAAGCAGAAGCTTATGCCCCGTTTTCCCAAGAAACCGTTCCACCTGCGCCCTTGCCTGTTCCGTCCCCGACCCGAAAAAAATATCATTCCGCGGATGCCCAAACATCCGCACATCCCTAACATCCCAGAACGCCCGCCGGTAAATATCCGTTTCAAAGCTGCTGTTTGAAATCCAGACATCCGTATCCTTCGCATTTTTCTTCGCCAAAGCAAGCCACGCCCTGTCCTGCGTTAAATTCCCGCAGTCATTTTCGATTTTTTTAATCCCGAACGACCCGTGCCACATCTGGATATAAAACTGCCCCGGCTTTTTTAAAAGCCCTTTGTTCAGGTAATGCACCAAATGGTAATTGCAGACCCAAAACCGCGCGGTTGCATATTCATACATCGCCTCCGGCGAACCGTATTCCACCAGACGTACGCCGGGCGGAAACTGCCCCTTCTGCGTATTTGGGCTTAACACCGTCCAGACCAGATCCCAGTTCCCGTCCATCCCAAGCAGCTGTTCGGCCACATACTTGCAGTTGCCGCCGTACCCCTTTCCCATATAATTGTCAAACACAATTTTATTGGATACAACCGGCAGCTGCTCCAAATATTTATGAAAATACTTCGTATAGCGCTTCTTAACGCAAAAAGGCGTGCCCTTCAAACGGTAAACCTTATTCTCGCCTTCAATCGTATAGGAAATAAATTTTTTCGCAGACCTCTTTATCTGCAGCATCCAACTGTTCATACGCTTTACTCTCTGTCCCGGTACATCCGGTAAATATCGTGCCGCGGAACCCGCTCCCTTTTGGGCGGCAGCTTTTCATAATCGCCGTAAAGCCGCTGCAGATACCTGTGAATATCTCCCGGTACCAAAAACGTCTCGCCCGCAAACGGGCTTTCCCTTAACGGCAGCAGATAACTTCTCGGCATCACTTCCGTCCCATACCCCGCCACGCCAAACAGGCTGCAGATATCCTTTGTTTCCTTCTTATTCCAGGACGTAAAAATCCGCTTTGTCACCTTCATATAAAAATCAAACACCGGATCCGGCGTAATCTTCAAAATAACCTTAGAAACAGCGCGAATTTTTTTCCCTTTATTTTTCACCGGAAGCCGGTATTCGGACAAATAGTAAACCAGCGCGCTCACCATCTGCACCTTCCGCAAAAACCAGCCGTCCGGCACGCCGTCAATCGGATGGATATCAATTTTCGCCGTATTCTGCCACCCCTTTTTCGCAAACCGCTTATCGTACAGATAACCAATCGGCGCCTCCGGTATCAGATGGTGTTCCACCGGAGAATATTTCAAATCCCCCAGGGAATTATTCCGTTTTTCCAGCAGCCGTTCCAGCTTTTCAAAATCCTCGCGCATCATAGCGATATCCACATCGTCGTCCCACGGGATAAATCCCCCGTGCCGGTATGCGCCGAGCGCGCTCCCGCCCACAAGAAAAAACGTAAGCCCATGTTCGTCCGTAAATTCCCGCAATTGCAGCAGCATCTCCACCAGACGGCGCTGCAGCCCTTCTAATTCTTTCATACCGTCACCTTTATTTCCGTAAAAATTTCCCGTAAAAACGAGCGCGCAGCCCAACGGGAACCAAAGACATTACAACCTGCCCGCCCGCCGAAACCGCAAAATCCAAAAACCCCGAATACCCCGTTTTATATATTTTCCACCGTGCACAAACTCCCTTCCAGGCATAAGAAAGGCTCCCGCGCCTCTCATACATCCCGGCGTCGGTGCGCATATACACAAGCGTCCGCTGAATATTATACCCCTGCATACCGCGCCCAAGCATCCGCACCCACAGATAATAATCCTCAAACCCTTTGCAGTCCTGATACCCGCCCGCCTTTAGCACCGCCGATTTTACAAACATCACAGACGGATGGTTAAACGGATTCCTGCTCTTTGCAAACGCCCGGATTTTTTCGTCCGTCTCGGGCACCCTGCGCACTGGAGCGGATCTGGCTAAATCCCCCGTACGTTCCGTTTCCCGACCTTCTCTAAATTTCGTTTGGGAACATCCGGGCGCAAAATCCGTAAATTCTTCCACATTTCCGCCTACAATTGCATACGGATGCGCCGCAAACACGGCAAGCTGCCGTTCACACCGATCCGGCGCGCTGATATCATCGCTATCCATCCGCGCAATCAGTTCATGCCTGCATACGGATACGCCTTCCTGCAGCGCAATGCCAAGGCCGCGGTTTTTCTTTAAGCGTACAATTTGAAACAAATCCGGATACCGCGCGGTAAAATCCCGGATCACCGCATCCAGCTGCGGGGTCAACGGACCGTCGCATACAATGACAAAATCATCGGCAGGTACGCTTTGGGCGAGCATGCTTTCAATGCTTGCACGAAAATAACCTGCATTCTCTTTGTGGTATACGGGCATTAAGACTGAGTATTGTTGCATTGGGAGCTCCTTTTGTGTGGGGTGTGGAGAGGTTTCCGTCAGGCAGAGGGCAGGGTATGCGGACGGGACTGTGTTCCGGTGATTAAGGGGTTCTAAAGTATCCCGCCTTTTTTATTTTATATGCGGACGCAACCGTTACAAACGCGCCGTCCATGGCGCGGTTGTAACTTGCCCTGCCATCCGTGGCAGGGCATTGCTGGCTGTGCCGGGATTCTTAAGAACCCCTAAATCCCGTCACAATGCCCCGTCCGCATACCCTGCCCTCTGCCTGACTGCCGTTTTCTCAACATTTACATACGTTTTCAGGCTTAATGTGCCTGGCTGTGTGGGGGTTGGCCTGCTGTAGTTTTTTCTTCTGGTTTTTATTTTATTGGGTTTTCTGGTTTTTGTATCGTTTGTAGTTGACGATTGCTGCAATAAGAGATACGAATGTGGTAAGCGCATGCAGGGTCGTCAGTAAAGCCGAAGCCGTTCCGTATATAAAATCGGTTACCAGCACAAATCCCCAGCCGCATGCAATTATTAACCATAAAACCGGAATCCAAATTGATATGTTATTCTTTTTCATCTTACACACTCCTATTCTGGCGGAAACATTTCAGCCTGCATGCCGAAAAGTCAACCGTTACAAAAACAAAGCCTGCACACAACCTCTCACACTACAGCAAACACTTCAAATTTGTCTGTCTACAATGAACAAAACGATTACATTTAAAAACAGAATCTAAGGTATTTCCTGATGGAAATCTGTTTAAAACAGTTCCTAATATAATACAGAGTAAAGTTCGCTGTAATACTAAAGCGTGTTTGAAAATTCCATATAGTTAATCAATATGACTAAAAATGCAATAAGTGTTTAAAAAATCATGGCATATCCCAGTTGGTTTTCACATAAAACTGTTTTTCAACGTTATCGTATCACATAAATTGTAAATTTGTGTGATATTTTTTCAAACACGCTCAGAGCGTTGCATTAATCTTCGAGTAATATACTCCTGCCTTTTGTAACAGCACCGCTTTGCCGTCAGTCAACAATGCCGCCGCATTGCCTCCTTCTTCTGTCTTGTCCTGCTGCAGAATTCAGGCGCCTGTTACGTCAAAATTAATACAATACTGTAAGCCCTTCACCACATCTTACATGCATTTGCGCAGCGAAAAGCCTGAGAAAGCGTAGCCAGGGAGAGGATGGGGCAGAGGGTGGCGGGGATGCTCCTTGTGATGGAGCTTAGAGCTTCTTAGCAGTTTTGCCAAAACCCAGGAATTGGCGGACAGGACGTCCGCCAAAGTCCTTTTGCGCCATGGATGGCGCATCAAAGGACGGTTCCGTCCGCCGGGCACAGCTGCGGCAAAACTGCTTAGAAGCCCTTAGCTTCCTGAACACCGCAGCATCCACGCCACCCTCTGCCCCATCCTCTCCCTGGCGGACCCTTCCCACCCCACCCCATCCCTTATCGCTGCTCCAAATCATCCTGCCTCAACGCCGTCTTCTGTCCGTCGTCTACCCCTTCGGATTTCTCCTTCTGGAACAAAATTTTCACAGTCAGTATAATCAGCTTGATATCCAGCCAAATGGAATAATTTGTTATATACGTCAAATCCAGCTTCAATTTATCATACGGCACGGTATTATACTGCCCATACACCTGCGCATATCCGGTCAGTCCCGCCTTTACCTTCAGCCGGAACGGAAACTCCGGAATCTTCTTTGTATACTCCTCCGTAATCTCTTTCCGCTCCGGACGCGGCCCTACAAACGCCATGTCTCCGGCCAGAATGTTAAATAACTGCGGCAGCTCGTCAAAATGCAGCCTGCGGATTACCTTCCCTACCGGCGTAATCCTGTCGTCATTGGCTTTCGCAAGCCGCGCCCCCTGCCGCTCCGAATCTACAATCATACTCCGGAATTTCAAAATTTTAAATTCTGTTCCGTCTTTTGTCTGCCGGGTCTGCTTATAAAATACCGGGCCTTTGTCATAAAGCTTAATACACGCCGCAATCAGCAGCATTACCGGAGACGCAAGCAATATGCCAAACGCCGATATCCCGATATCCATTGCCCGCTTTACAAACATCTGCCGGTACGTCAGCCCGTTA
The DNA here is from genome assembly GCA_947057405.1 of uncultured Roseburia sp. Classification (GTDB taxonomy): domain Bacteria; phylum Bacillota; class Clostridia; order Lachnospirales; family Lachnospiraceae; genus Roseburia_B. Next base: position 3,077 of record CAMSEJ010000049.1, on the reverse strand, counting down.
TTGCGGAACAAAAGCAGCGGCGAATCAAATAAATCTATACTTTCGGAATTTCGGATCATAATATCCGATATTTTGGGAATCGTATAGCAGCGGATGTTTTTTTCAAAGCAAAATTTGATAAAACGGTTGCGGTCCTCCACCATAATATCCCCGATTAAAACCGCATCATACCGTAAAATCCGCTCGTAGATTGTTTCCACTCCGGCGCTTAACGCCACTTTTTCCTTCACATGGTATTTGTCCCCCCGCGACTCCAATTTCCGGATAATCGCATTGGGGCTGATATTTCCGTATATCAAAAGCATCTCATGCGGCGGATAAATAATCGCGTAAATCCAGCGCATAAACAATGCCCAGATTAAAACCAGCACAAAATCATAGCATCCCAGCCGTATCATCGGCTCGCTGTTTTCTAAAAATTTCCAGTCGCCGTTGATCAGGGAAAGCTGCAGATACGTTACCCCGTTGACGCAGAATATCGTCAGCACCTGGGAGTACATGATATCCCACGTCTTTAAATACCCGACCTTAAGCGCCCCGAACGCCCTGGAAAACACAAGGATAAACACCCCGTAAAGCGCTACCACCGCCCAGTTTCCCCTGTTCCAGTACTCCACAGGCATCATGTCTTTATAGTGATGGAACCAGAGCCAGCCATACATCCCCGTCTGTACCAGCACGATAAACAGCTTCGCCCAGAACATAATCATACGTTTGGTTTTTAATGATGACGCACTTCTCATAGAAACCTCTCTATTTCTTCCACATTTTCTTAAGCCTGTACTTTGCGTCAATTTTCGGCGCAATCCACTCTGCCGCCGCAAGGCTCATTGAATCAATCCGCAAATCCAAAACCAGCGTCGTCTCCGTCCCCGGAAGCCGCGTCAGCAGGATATTCGGATCCTCCGTATCAAACAGGTACATATCCTCCGCCAGCTTATGCCCGTTACTGATAAAATCCATTACCCCGGCACGGCACGGCAGAAAACAAAGGCGCTTCATCTCCACCGTACACGCCTGGCTGCCCGGATCAATCCGAATCCCCCTGACACCCTCCCCAACCGGAATATGCAGATGGTAGGTGCCGTCCAGCGCCTTACTGCGGTAAAGCACGCTTTCTTCCTCCGAAAACCCGTTTCCCCGGTCAAAATAAACCTGCAGCGCACGCCTGCGCTCCTGCTCGTCCGCAAGATTCAAAAGACTGCTGACATGGTACGCCGGTTTGCCGTATTCCCTGTACAGAGTGCGCAGCGGAACATGCCCGTCCAGCACATACGCCTGAAACGCCTCCTCCATTTCCTCATACGCCAAAAGCTCCTGCTCCGTTATGCCGGCGCTCCGGTAAAACCGCTCCGCGCAAAGCTTTTTGCGCGCCTCCGTTGTATACGCGTAATACCGGATACAGCGATACAAAATAAAACGCAAAGGAATCGGAAAATGAAACGACCATTCATAATCAATTAACGTCCATCCCCCGTCCCCATCCACCAGAATATTCGACAAAATCATATCAATATCACTGGCCGAAGCCGCCATAAGCCCGTCCGGAAGCTTCACATCCCCAAATACCTCCCGAAACTCCTCCGACATGCAAAACTCCTGCTGCCCCCTGCATTTTAAAATCTCCGCCAGCACTTTAGACAATTGCTCCGCCGCCCCGTCATACTCCCCGCGCGACAGCATACCGTCCAAAATCTCTTCCATCGTCCTTCCCTGCAAAAATACAAACTCCGCCGCACTCCTCTTTGAACAGTCACTCCGCATTATACATGCATTCACCGAGAATTTACTGTCTGCATATAATTCCGCCAGCGCCTTTGCCGTCTTCCCCATATTAAGAATCTGCGCATCCGCCGCCTTCGTATCCGCCATCTTCACCAAATGCCGCATACCGTCCGCCGACTCCGTGACATACGTCCGGATATTACGAGAAACACCCCGGTCATTCGAGAACTTCACAAACAAAATCCGTTCTCCCTCTTCATTCAAAACCGGACAAGCCGCTCCCTTTCCCGCTACAACCAGAAACGAGCTGGAAAAATCCCCAAACTTCCCCCGCGCCACCAGCGCATCCGCCGCCTTCGACTCATCAAACAAAACCAGCCGTTCCGCCTCAAAATTCCCGACCTGGTCAATCAGTTCCCCGGCCTTCGGCAGATAAGCATCCGAAAAAACACTCATAGCAAACGCATAATCCGGAAACGGATAAAAAAACTCCCACGATCCAAATCCGGCAGACGAAAGCCCGTCCAAAAGCTCCTCCTTCGTAACCCCGCCCGCATCCGGACAGCCTTCCACCGCTCCAAAATACCCCTTCTGGCCAATCCCCTTTGCTCCCGCCAAAAACTTCAGGCCATAAGCATTCTCCGCCGCCAAAACCAGCTTCCCCGTATCCTTCAGGCATCCGCAGAACTCCCGCAGCCCTGCCTTCCCCCAATTCCCCAGGCAAACCACAAAATCAAACAGCCGATTCCCGCAGCCTTCCGCCGCGCAGACCACATCCCCCGCCATCTCCCGCAGCTTCGCCGCAATCACATCCTCTTCCCCAATATATAAAACACAATCCTCCCGTCCAACCGGAAGCCACGCCACAACATTCGCCCTCAAATAAGATTCCGTAAAAACATCCATTCCCGATTCCTCCAAAAAAAGCACCCAGCCCAACTCCCGACACACCGGCCCAAACACCCGCAAGCCAAATGCCCCCGCAAATCCGGCTCCATCCGCCCGGTAACCACACTTTCAGCGCCTTCCGACACTACCGTCTGCCGCCTTGCCGTCATCCAGCGATGCCGCAACGCCTTCTTCCGCCGCCATACAAACTCACCAAACATCCCGCCCAAAAATGCAATTACCGCCCAAATAGAACACGAAAGCTATCCCTTAAACCTATCATCAATCAACATTTCCATCCTAAAAAATCCCACAATCAAAAAGAAAAACCCAATCACGTTTCCCACTACCAGCACAGCCACCGCAGGAACCCGAAACACAAACAACCCCAAACTCAAAACAGCCTCAGCCGGCGCAGCCTTCTGCGCAAACTCCCAATGCTCCTGAGATTTTCGCGAAGCCGG
>CAMSEJ010000048.1 GCA_947057405.1 uncultured Roseburia sp. | reverse complement strand
GATCTCGCATTTTTGAGGCTGTTGCGGACGCCGAATATGTGGCGGAGTATACTATTGATCTGAGTACGTTAAAGCCGACGGTTGCGTTTCCGCACCTGCCGGAGAATACCAGGACAATTGATGAAGCAGGCGGTATAAAAATCGACCAGGTCGTAATTGGTTCGTGTACTAACGGACGGTTTGAAGACCTTCGGATTGCGGCGGAGATTTTAAAGGGCAAAAAAGTAGCAAAGGGCGTCCGCGTAATTGTAATTCCGGCAACGCAGCAGATTTATCTGGATGCGATGGAAGCGGGCCTGTTAAAGATCTTTGTCGAGGCGGGAGCTGTAGTAAGTACGCCGACCTGCGGGCCCTGCCTGGGCGGTTATATGGGGATTTTAGCAGAAGGAGAGCGCTGCGTTTCCACCACGAACCGGAATTTCGTCGGGCGCATGGGGCATACCGATTCGGAAATCTATCTTGCAAGCCCGGCCGTGGCAGCCGCAAGCGCAATAACCGGAACACTATCCGGTCCGGATGAATGTTAGGAGGGAGTATAGATGAAAGCAGCGTTTGGGACAGTGTTTAAATATGGCGACAACGTAGACACCGATGTCATAATTCCGGCAAGGTATTTGAATTCCTCCGATCCGAAGGAGTTAGCGGAACACTGTATGGAAGATATCGATAAGGAGTTTGTCAGCCGGGTCAAAGACGGGGACATTCTGGTTGCCACCAAAAATTTCGGCTGCGGCTCCTCCAGGGAGCATGCGCCGATTGCAATCAAAGCGGCCGGCATCAGCTGTGTGATTGCGGAGACCTTTGCCCGGATTTTTTACCGGAATGCCATTAATATCGGCCTGCCGATTATTGAATGCGCGCAGGCGGCAAAAGAGATTGCGGCAGGGGATGAGGTAGAGGTGGATTTTGATACGGGTACGATTACCGATAAGACGACAGGAAAATCGTATCAGGGACAGGCGTTTCCGGAGTTTATGCAAAAGATCATCGACTGCGGGGGGCTTGTAAATTATATTGTAACGCGTAATTAACAGCAAAAAGCTGCGGTGCGGTATGCCGGTGCTTTACGGGCATCCCCACCGCAGCTTTTGTATCTGCCGGATTTTTGTTTTTAATCCGAACGATGTTCCGTGGTATACTCTAAGAAAACTTCCTCCGTATCCGGGTTTGTGTCTGCCTGATCCAAAGCTTTTGGTTCCATGTCTTCTCCGTCGTCCCCGGACGGTTCGTACAGGCTTTTGACATATTCGTCCGCTGCCTTCGGATCGGCTTTCGACGAATCCAGCGGCAGCTCAAACAGGGCGTTTAAGCCGTCAAACGCTTCATTGCGGGAAATTTCTCCGGTTGCTTCGTCAAAGCAATAGGCATTGCCGTCATAAAAGGTTCCCTCCGATACGCCCAGATAGATTTTTTTGTCTGCAAACATCTCAATATTGTCGCAGTCGAACAGTCGGTAAAAAACGCCGTTTTGTTCCTGCTCCGTGTAGCCGCCGGACATGGTAAACGAATTGTAAAGCGCCGGGTTTAAGCCATGGATATACGGAGATACCAGAAAAGAGTAATCGCCGTAAGCGTCCTCTGAGGTAGAGGGCAGGGGTGTCCGGTCGGATTTTTGAATGCTTACGACGGCGTATGTCCGGTCGTCGTGTATGCCGTCCTCGGAGGAAGGCTGAAATTCGGAAAGATTTTTGCCGGAAACGATGCCGTAGAACGTTACGTCATAGCCTCCATAGCTTTGCGTTTCGTTGACCAAAACGGCGTCTTCTGTGGAAAACGCATCCAGAATCCCCCCGTCGTTTAAGTCTTCTGCCACTTCATCTGGCAGCATCAGCTTCTTTGCCGCATAAATTGAAACGGAGCCTATGCCAAGCGCCAGCGCCGCAGACAGCACGACGGCGGCAAATTTATTGATCGTTCTTTTTTCCATTCGATTGGCCTCCTTTGCCTGTAATAAAATATTCCGGTTTAACCGTTCATCGGGTGGATCGTTTGGAGTAAGGGCCAATTTTAAGATGTCATCTGTTTTTTTCATCCCAAATTACCTCCAATTCTTTTTTTAGCCTGGTTCTTGCCTGATACAGCCTGCTTTTTACCGTACCGGACGGGATATGTAAGACCGAAGCGATTTCTGCTATCGGCAGCTCTTCCATGTAGTATAAAAGAACCGGGATCTTCAGCCGGTTTGGCAGATGCCCCACCGCCTGCCGAATTTGCCGTATCTCCTCCTGCTTTAGAATCTGCTCCTCGGGGGAGCGTTCGCAGGGAGCGGCCATCCGTTCCTGTAGTTCTTCCGCCATCGGATGTACCGAGGCGATCCGCATCCGCCAGGCATATTTGCGTGTTCTGTTTTTCCAGATCCGCAGCGCGACGGAGAGCAGGTAGCTTTTGGGGTTGCCGGCATAATTGATTTTGCCGCTTTGTTCCGTTGCTTTTAAAAATGTATCCTGGTATAAATCATCGGCCTCCTGGCGGTTTTGGGTGAGCTGCCGGCAGAAGGAGTAGAGATCGGTGCCGTATTGCGCAATGCAGGCTTCTAATTCGTTGTTTGTCATTTGATTCTCCATTGATAAGACGTCTTATTTTGTTGCCCTTCACTGGTACATTGTAATAACCTGCGGGGCGGTTCGAAAAAGTTTGTAAAAATGGAAAGGAATATTTCTGCAATTAAGTTAAGTATGCCTTAAAAAAATATTAAATTTGCGATCTTCTTGTCCTTTTTAACCCGAAATAGAGTATAATAGAAGGAAATGTAATAAAAAGGAGTGAAATTATGGTTCGCAGAAAAAGAAGAACGGGAATCTTGCGCAGGTCTTTACTGTTGGCTCTGGGAGTTGTGCTGTTTCTGATCATTGTGATCTACGTGTTTTTTGGAATCTATTTCCGGTCACATTTTTTCTATCAGACCAGTATAGAAGATGTGGACGTTGGCGGCAAGACCGCAGAAGGAGCGGTTGACGAGCTGCGTTCGCAGGTACGGGATTATTTGCTGACGCTCTATGACAGGGACGGCAACCAGTACCGGATTGCAGGCGCAGATATTGAGTATGATTATAAGCCCATGGGCGAGGAGGAGAAGCTGATTCGTGAGCAGAAGTCGTTTCTCTGGCCGGGAAAGATTGCAAAGAGCAAGAAATTAAGTGTGGACAAGAGTATTTCCTATGATGAGGATTTGCTGCGCAGTGAGGTGATGTCCCTTTCCTGCCTGCAGGAAGAGAACATGAAAAAGCCTAAGGACGCCTCAATTGAAATGACCGAAGACGGCTATGAGCTGGTTGCGGAGGAGCAGGGGAATTATCTGATTGCGGATAAGGTGCTTGCTGCCGTTAAGGCAGTTGTGGAAGCCGGGGAAACCGAGTTTACGTTTCCGGACGATCTGTATGAAAAGCCCGGTGTGACGTCCGACGACGAGCTTTTAAAGGAGCGGATTACCAAAATCCAGTCCTTCTTCGGGGCGGAAATTACCTATGACATGGGAATGGATAAGGAAGTGGTGGATCAAAGCGTGATCTCGTCCTGGATTACGGTGGACGAGGATTACAATATATCCTTTGACGAGGAAAAGGTTGCCGCGTTTGTACAGAGCCTTGCAAGCAAATACAATACATATGGCGACGAGCGGGAGTTTTTGACAAGCAAAGGAGATACGGTTACGATTGGCGGCGGCGATTACGGCTGGGTAATTGATAAGGAAGCGGAGCGCGAGCAGCTGCTGCAGGAGGTCAAAAACGGCGAGGTCAAGACCAGGGAGCCGATTTATTCCCAGACGGCGGTCAGCCGCAATAAGGATGATATCGGGAATACGTATATTGAGATTGATTATACCAACCAGCATATGTGGTACTATGAAGACGGCGTTATGAAGATTGACACGGATATTGTGTCCGGGAATATCAGCCGCGGGAACGGTTCGCCGGACGGGGTCTTTAAGATTGTCTACAAAAAAAGTCCCGCCGTATTAAAGGGAGAGGACTATGAATCGGACGTGACATATTTTATGCCGTTTGCTTACAATGTCGGGATTCATGACGCTTCCTGGAGGAACGGAAAGTTCGGCGGAAATATATATAAAACAAGCGGCTCGCATGGCTGTATCAACACGCCGGAAGAGGTCGTTACGAAGATGTATGAGATGGTAAAGGTAGATACGCCGGTGGTGGCGTACTACAGGGAAGAGGTAAAGCTGACAGCAGAGAATACGAGGATTTCCAATGCGTATTCCTATTACGATGCCGAGAAGGAAAAGGCAAAGGAAGAGGCGGAACGAAAAAAGGCGCAGGAGCAGGCCGCACGGACGCCCGTTGTCGGGGAAGGACAGCGGATTGCAGAGGACGGCGGCGTAGAACCCGCACCATAAACAGAAATGCTAACAGACAGCGGAGACAGTTTATCCGCTGTCTGTTTTTTTCCCGCATTTGCGGAATATTTCCTGAGACAAGTCATATATTAGACTAGGAGTTGAGAAAACATGAAACAGGAAATCTTACATATTATGCCGATCCGTCTGCGTCAGGCCATGGAACAAACCTTAAAGAACCAGCCGTATGCAGAAGAAATCCGCATCCGTATCGGACAGCCGCCCGAGCTGCGCTGCAAAGACAAAAGCATATGGCTCTCCCAGACCGTTACGCAGGCAGACGTAGAAGAGATGCTTACCTTCATCAGCCGTTATTCCCTGTATGCCTACGAAGAGGAAATCCGGCAGGGCTTTCTTACGATAAAAGGCGGCAGCCGGATTGGTTTTGCCGGACAGGCACGCGTCGAACGGGGACAGGTCTGCCGCATGGCAAATATCCGGTTTTTAAATATCCGGATCGCGGCGGAACGCAAGGGCTGCGCAAAGGGGCTTCTGCCCTGGCTGTTTGACGAAGACGGGGGATTTTTCAATACTCTTTTGGTATCTAAGCCGGGCGTCGGTAAGACAACCTTCCTGCGTGACTGTATCCGTATGGTTTCAAACGGGGACGGCGAACGGGCGGGAAAAAAAGTCTGCGTCATAGACGAACGGTCGGAGATTGCCGCCTGCCACCTCGGTATCCCGCAAAACGATGTGGGAAGCCGGACGGACGTGCTCGACGGCTGTCCCAAACAGGAGGGGATGCGCATGGCGCTGCGGGGAATGTCGCCGGAAGTGGTCGCGGTGGATGAGCTGGGCGGAACGGGGGATGCAAAGGCCGTGGGCGAAATCCTGCTCTGCGGCTGCAGGCTTTTGGGCACCGTACACGGGGATCAGATCGAACAGGTAATCCGGCAGGCGGGGTTAAAAAAGCTGTGGAAGAGAAGCCTCATCCAGCGCCTGGTTTTGTTAAAGCGCCGAAAGGACGGGACGCGTATTTTTGAGGTCTACGATGCGGGGGGCAGACGGCTATGTTAAAATGCGCGGGGGTCCTGCTGATTCTTACCGGCGCGTTGGGGTTTGGCAGTTACATGGGCGCATACCTGAAACGGCACTTAGAGCAGCTGGTCGAGTGCCGGGAGATTTTTGCGCAGATCAGCGCATACCGGGAATATTTAAAGCTGCCGTATGACGAGCTGCTGCGGCGCAGCATTATAGGCAAAAGCGGGATTTTACCGGAAATTCTGACAGAGGTGGCGGCAGAAATGGAGAAAAACCGGGAAGCAAATGCGGGCGCTCTGTGGGAGGAAGCATTTCGGAAACGGAACAAACAGCTTTTGTTAAAGGAAGAGGAAACCGGGATCCTGCTTGCGCTGGCACGGTGCCTGTCTCTCGAAGGAAACCATGCGAAGGCGTCCGAGATTTATTTTATGCAGCTGGAGGAAACCATACGGCAGGCGATGGAAGAAAGAAAAGACAAGCAGAAACTCTACCGGGCAATCAGTGTCTTAGGCGGCCTGTTCCTTGTGGTACTGCTGCTGTAAAGGAGAAGCAATGAGTGTAAATTTAATTTTTAAAATCGCTGCGGTCGGTATTCTGGTCACCGTATTAAGCCAGGTATTAAAGCACAGCGGCAGGGAAGAGCATGCGTTTTTGACCAGTCTTGCCGGGCTGATTATCGTACTGTTCTGGATTGTGCCTTACATATATGAATTGTTTGAAACTATGCAGAAGCTGTTCGCATTATAAGGAGGGCATATGGATATTTTGAAAATCAGCATATTCGGAATTTCGGCTGTCCTTCTGGCGCTTATTTTAAAAAGCTACCGGCCGGAGTACAGCTATTATATCAGCATTGCCGTGTGCATCTGCGTCGTTTTGCTGGTGGCGACCAAGCTGGAGCTGCTGCTTGGTTATGCGGAAAAAATGCAGAGGATGCTCCGGCTGGACGACGCCTATATGGGGATGATTTTAAAAATGATCGGCGTTACCTACATCGCCGATTTTGCGTCGAACCTCTGCAAGGACTGCGGGTACCAGACGATTGCGGGACAGATTGAGCTGTTTGCCAAACTGTCAATTCTGGTGCTGGGAATGCCGGTCATCCTGGGCTTTATGGAAACGATTGGAGAGCTGCTATGAGGCGCGCGGCGGCCGTTTTTGCGGTGATCATCCTGCTTTGTTCGGCAAAACCCGCGTATGCGTCAAAACAGCAGGAGCCGTTTTTAGCGGAGGAGACAAAGGAGCTGTTTTCGGGAATGGATTTTTCGGATTTGAGCCGTTTCCTGGAAGAAAACGAAGACGTTCCGGTAACATTTGAGGAGGTGGTCAATGCGCTTTTGGAGGGAGGTGAGGTTCCGTATGAAAAAGCGGGAGAGTATATCAAAGGGCTTTTATTTGCCGGATTTGCGGAAAACCGGAGACTGACGCTGATGCTTTTAGCGGTTTCGCTGGCATTTTCCATCCTCAAAAACTATGCCAAAAATTTTTCCGGGTCGTATCTGTCGGAAATCTGTTTTCTGATGTGCTACAGTTTTATGATGGTACTGCTGTTAAAGTCGTTTTCCGTAATGCATGAAACGGTGCTTGGGACATCCGAAACCATGGTGTCGTTTATGAAGCTTTTCGTGCCGACGTACTGCGCGGCAATTTCGTGTACATTAAACGTAAGCTCCTCCGCAGCGGCGTATACGCTGATTTTCACGGCAATTTATCTGGTGGAATGGCTGATCCGCTACCTTTTGGTGCCGTTGGTGGAGGTATACGTTATGCTGGAATTCTTAAACCATCTGATGGAAGAGGAGCGGTTCCGCAGGCTGTCCGGCCTGATTGCGGATGCGGTGCGCCTGGCGCTTAAGGCGTCCGTTGCATTTATTCTCGGCATCAACATCATCCAGGGAATGATTGCCCCGGCCATGGACCGCCTGACCGGAAATACGGTGGCGCGTACCATCCAGATGGTGCCCGGGATCGGCAATGTCGTTAGCAATGTCGGGCAGATTTTTTTAAGCTCTGCGCTGGTGATCAAAAACTGCGTGGGCGCGGCGGCGCTGATTATCCTTTTGCTTTTGTGTATTGTCCCGTTCTGTAAAATGTTTTTTCTTGCCGTGCTCTATAAAATCCTGTCGGCGGTCTTAGAACCGGTATCCGACCGGCGGCTTTCCGGCGGGATGAACGGGATTGCAAACGGCGGGATGCTGTATTTGAAAATTATGAATACATGCCTGATACTTTTTTTTCTGACGATCGCGTTAAGCAGCGCGGCAACCGGGTTAGGAGTTGGTGGATAAATGGATGTGGTTTTAGGATGGGTAAAAAATTACAGTATGGTCGTCCTGCTTTTAACCGTGCTTTCCCAGACCGCGGCGAAAAAAGAATACCGCAAATACATCCAGCTTTTTATTGAAATTGTATGGGTGATTACGCTTGTAAATCCGCTGCTTGCGGCCTTCGGCAAAAGCGGGGATTTGTTTGAGCATATCTCGTATGACAGCTTCTGGCAGGGGCTGGAAGGGATAAAGATGGACCGGGAAAAGCTGGATTTTCTGGATGAGGAGTATTATCTGGATTATTATGAAAAAGCGATTGGGGAGGATGTAAAGCTTTTGGCGCAAAACAGCGGGTATACGGTCACACAGACGGTGGTCCGCCTGGATGAGCAGTACGGCGTGGAGCAGATGCAGATTACGCTGGCAGACGGAGACGGCGAAGGGGTTTTGGCGCTGCGGGATAAGATTGCGGAGTATTATCAGATCGGGGCGGACCGGATTGTAATGGAAGCACGGTAGGGCCGAAAAGGAATTTTAAGAATAGGAGGCGCCTGTGAGGTTTTACGAATTTTGGAAACAAAAGGAATGGAAGCGGTGGGACAAAAGCCAGTGGGTGATCCTGGTTCTGGCAGGGGTTTTGCTGATGGTGGTTGCGATTCCGGCGGACGGAACGAAACGGAAGGCGCAGCAAAAGCAGCCGGACGGGAGCGTGCAGACACAGGCGGGGGAGGAGGCGGTTTCAAAGGATTATGCCAAAGAGCTGGAGGAGAAGCTGGAGGAGGTGCTTTCGCGGGTAAGCGGGGCGGGCCGCGTGAAGGTTATGGTGACTTTGGAGGATTCCGGAGAACGTGTGGTGGAAAAGGATACGGTGCACGAAACCTCGGATTTGCAGGAGACGGATGAGGCAGGAACGGGGCGGACGGAACGGGGGACGCAGACGGCGAGAGAGTCTGTTTACAGAGAAGGGGACGAAGGAAAAACGCCGTTTGTCGGAAAAGAGATGGCGCCGAGGATAGCCGGCGTTTTAGTGGTTGCGGAAGGAGGGGCGGATACTGCCGTAAAGCAAAATATTTCTGAGGCTGTGATGGCATTATTCCAAATCGACGTGAATAGAATTAAAGTAGTTAAGATGAATATTCAGGAGGAAGAAGATTGAAAAAGAAATTGAAGAAGAACCAGATTATTATTACAGCATTGGCACTGATGATTGCGGTTGCCGGGTATGTCAGCTATACAAGGAGCAACTTAGATGGCCTGACAGCAAAAGAAGCAAGCGCAGACATTACGGAAGATTCTTATGAGATTAACAACGATCCGGTCATTGAAGGCGAAATTTTTACGGACACGGATGACGGCAGCCTGGATGTGTCGGCAAATACGGATACCGCGGCAGCAGAAGGCGGCACAGACGCCGCCGGAACGGATGTGGCAATGGAAGAGGCGACAACGCAGACGATTGGCGCGGATGCCGCGGAAACCGGAAGCGAGCTAAACCCGGGCGAAGCGGTTTTGACGAGCTCTATGGTGAGCAATGTGGATTTTGCGGCGGAAATGAAGCTGGCCAGGGAGCAGGTACGCGCGAAAAACAAGGAGACGCTGTTAGATATTGTGAATAATTCCACGCTGACGGACGAACAGAAGCAGGCGGCGGTCGATCAGATGATTTCCCTGACGGATATGGCGGAACGGGAAGCGGCTGCGGAGATGCTTTTGGAAGCGAAAGGCTTTACGGACGTTGTGGTGAGCATTACGGACAACGCCGTGGATGTGGTGCTGAATATGGGCGACGTGACGGATGCGAAACGGGCGCAGGTAGAGGATATTGTAAAGCGTAAAACGAATATCAGCGCGGAAAATATTATTATTACGCCGATTGATACCAGCGCGCAGACACAGACGGGCGATACCCAGACGGAAACCGGAACGGAAGGAACGGAAGGGACGGAAGGGACGGAAGCGCAGGCAGAAGCAGGGACACAGACCGAGGCGACAGAGTAGAAGCATCCGGGCTTTATGAGGGCAGTATGCTGCCGGTGAGGGCGGCATACTGTTGTTTTTTTGTCGGAATCTGCTTGTCTGTTGGGGAAGCCTTCGGTATAATGGATGATACGGAATGAATCCAATCAGAAAGGACGGGATAAGATGGCAGAATATCGGTTTTACGGCTGGGAGCAGGCAGATGCCCCGGCGGTTACAGAGGAATATCCGGGAATCCGGACACCGAAAGATTTGTATGATGCGCTCTGCGGCGTCTGGTGTAAGGATACCTGTGCCCCAAGGATGCAGAAGGAATGGAGCGAACAGAACAAGACGCTTGGCCAGTGTTCGGTTACGGCATTTCTGGCACAGGATATTTTCGGCGGGAAGGTATACGGGATTCCCAGAGAAGGAGGGAATTTCCATTGCTACAATGTGGCGGGCGGCCGTGTGTTTGACCTGACCAGCGAGCAGTTCGGGGATGAGAAACTGGATTACGGGAAGAATCCGGAACAGTTTCGTGAGGTGCATTTTGCAAAAGAAGAAAAACGGATGCGGTATGAGCATCTGAGGCAAAAGTTAAAGAGCTTCTGCGGATAAAAAAGCGGGAACCCTGCCCAAAAAGCAGAGTTCCCGCTTTTTGGGCAGGGAAGGAAAGTCAGAAACGGTTACCATTTCTTTGGCACGCTTCTGAACGGAATCCAGATGTCGTCTTCTGCCCGGTACGCCATATAAAAAATGATGGCGCCGTCCTCCCAGGTGTAGGTAATCTGTTTTTCCTGCGCGGCATCGTCTGTCGTTATGTCTGTGATTTTTCCGCCGAGCAGGTTCAGGCAGTTTTCAAAGTATGCCCGGTGATCCCCGAACGTATCGTCGTAGCTGCTTTTGGCGCTGTCGTAAAGGCAGAGCTGTTTCCATTCTTCCCGGGAAGGAATGGATTCGCCGATTACCTGAAGTCTGGAATCCGGGTAGTACGACATGCATTTTCTCCGTGAAGTAATCGGGTCAATCACACTATTTTCCCATTGAGCGACCTGAAAGCTGCCGTCCGCATTCTGTTCTACCTGAATTTTGCCTTTCCAGATACAGTCCTTGTCATATTCCGGGCAAAACGTATCCGGTTCAAGATTGACGGGCGTCATCCGGTATAAGAAGATATGGTCGGATTCCGCCGTAATGACAGGCTCTCCGGGAATAAACGGACCGTGTATGGTTATATAATGATCCGTGTCCAGGTCCAGACGTTGTATGTTCAAAGC
>CAMSEJ010000047.1 GCA_947057405.1 uncultured Roseburia sp. | reverse complement strand
ACCGAGTGCCAGCTGTCGTTCGCGGCAGCGACACGCGAATACATCGAAGCAGGTTCGGATCAGCAGGGCAATGGCTTTGCCCCGCGTAAACTTTTAGCTCCGGGCGCAGAGGCAATCAAAGCTACCGTAAAAGAGAAAATGGAATTATTCGGTTCCGTAGGCAAAGCATAAGCCGTAATTTTAACTAAAAAATTTTTCCGGAAAATACAAAAGTTGTATAAAACGGAAAAAGTACAAAAAAACGATTGCATTTTCGCTTTATTTCATGTATTTTATTAGTAAATAAATCGGATATGCGGAGACGAACAAGGGTGTTCCATACGTGGGATGCCCTTTTTTGTGCATACGCCCGCATAAAGCGGGCGGGGGCGTAATCCGGGCAAGGAGGTAAAAATGGAAAAGAGGAACGAGTATGATAACGCAGCAGAAATGTTCGGGGAAAATGTATTCAATGATTCCGTGATGCAGGAGCGTCTTCCCAAAAAGGTTTACCAGAAGTTAAAGGAAATTATCCGGGGCGGCAAGGAGTTAGACCTTGCAACGGCCGATGTGATTGCGCATGAGATGAAGGAATGGGCAATAGAAAAAGGGGCGACGCATTATACCCACTGGTTTCAGCCGCTGACCGGCGTGACGGCTGAAAAGCACGACGCATTTATTACGGCGCCGATGGAAAACGGAAAGGTGCTGATGAGCTTTTCCGGAAAGGAATTAATTAAGGGCGAGCCGGACGCGTCTTCATTTCCGTCCGGCGGGCTGCGGGCGACGTTTGAGGCGCGGGGTTATACGGCATGGGACTGTACTTCCCCGGCGTTTGTCCGGCAGGACGCGGCGGGTGCGACGCTTTGCATTCCGACGGCATTTTGCTCGTATACGGGGGAAGCGCTGGATCAGAAAACGCCGCTGCTCCGCTCCATGGAGGCCGTTAACGAGCAGACATTGCGCCTGATCCGCCTGTTCGGCAATCAGACGTCGCAGAAGGTTACCGCATCCGTGGGACCGGAGCAGGAGTATTTTATTGTAGACCGCGAGAAGTATTTAATGCGGAAGGATCTGATTTTTACCGGACGTACGCTCTTTGGCGCGATGCCGCCGAAGGGTCAGGAGATGGAGGATCACTATTTCGGAACGATCCGGGAGCGGATTGCGGCTTATATGCGAGACGTCAATAAGGAGCTCTGGAAGCTCGGCGTTTCCGCGAAGACGCAGCACAATGAGGTTGCCCCGGCGCAGCATGAGCTGGCTCCGATTTACGCGTCCGCCAATGTGGCGGTTGACCACAACCAGCTTGTGATGGAGACGTTAAAAAAGGTGGCCGGGCGCCATGGCCTGCAGTGCCTGCTGCACGAAAAGCCGTTTGCAGGTGTAAATGGTTCGGGCAAGCACAATAACTGGTCGCTTACAACCGACGACGGGATCAACCTGCTGGATCCGGGCGTCACGCCGCATGAAAATTTTCAGTTCCTGCTGGTTTTAACCTGTATTTTAAAGGCGGTGGACATTTATGCGGATCTGCTGCGCGAGTCTGCGGCGGATGTCGGAAACGATCACAGGCTCGGGGCAAACGAAGCGCCTCCGGCGATTATTTCCGTCTACCTGGGCGAGCAGTTAGAGGATGTGTTAAAGCAGCTGATCCGTACCGGTGAAGCCACCCACAGCATTACGGGAAGCAAACTGGAAACGGGCGTAAAGACGCTGCCGGATTTTATGAAGGATGCCACGGACCGCAACCGGACCTCACCGTTTGCTTTTACCGGGAACAAATTTGAATTCCGTATGATCGGATCGCAGGATTCCATTGCCCAGGCAAACATTGTGTTAAATACCATCGTTGCGGAAGCGTTTGCCCAGGCGTGCGACGTGCTGGAGCACAGCAGTGATTTTGAGCTGGCGCTGCACGATCTGATTAAGAAAAATGCTACGGAGCACAGGCGGATTGTGTTCAACGGCAACGGTTATTCCGAAGAGTGGGTAGAGGAGGCACTGCGGCGCGGCCTGCCGAATATCACGTCCATGGTGGATGCCATTCCTTCTTTAAATACGGAAAAAGCCGTTCGCCTGTTTGAGAAATTCGGCGTATTTACCAGAGCAGAGCTGGATTCCCGCGTGGAAATCGAATACGAAACATATGCCAAGAAAATCAACATTGAAGCCCGGTCTATGATTGATATAGCCGGAAAACAGATTATTCCCGCCGTAATCAAATATACGACGGCTCTGGCAGGCTCCGTCAATGCGGTCAGAAGCGCCTGTGCTGCGGATGTGAGCGTCCAGGAAGGGCTGCTTATGGAAGTGTCCGCCCTGCTTGCCGAAACAAAAGGCGCGCTGACAAAGCTGCAGGTGCTTGCAGACCAGGGAAGCACTATGGAAGTGGGCAGAGAACAGGCTGTCTTTTACCGGGATGCGGTTCTGGCCGCCATGCATGATCTGCGGAGTCCGGTGGACCGGCTGGAAATGATGGTAGATAAGGAGATCTGGCCGATGCCGTCCTACGGCGATTTGATATTTGAAGTATAAAAAATTCGGACATATTTCCGAAGCCACTTGCAGCTGGTTCCGAAAATACATCCAAAGAAAGGGAGGAAGCCAGGCAGTTTTATCTGCCTGGCAGAAAGATTATGAAAAATTGTATCTGGTTTTTTATGACCATCTATACTATAAACGCCAGAAGTGAAAAAATCATGTGCACTGGATGAAGTTTTTTTGAAAGATAGATGAATAAAATGTGAACACCGCTATTTTTCCAATACATATCTCCGTTCTAAGGCCTTATGGTAAGCGATTAATCCAAACAGGCCTCCGATACATTCGATTCCCGACAGGATCGACGCTGCAATCCCCCAGGATTCTCCGAAGACGTAACCGACGGCAAAGCAGCCGATAAATCCCAGGCCGTAAAGAATCCACATGATGCCGTGTCTGTGGTTGTAAGCGGAAATATCCGAGATGTCTTCCGGCTTATGCGGCTCTTCTCCCGACCAGAACCCAACCGGCTTCTTACTGTGATACTGCACGATTCCCAGAATAATGACCGGCGAAATACACACGATCAGAATACAAAACGAAACAATGATTTCTGCTGTCATAGGGCACCTCCATTTTTGTACTTTGTATTGCTAAGTAAATTATAATACCAGCAAAAGGAAAAGTCAATACCGGTATCACTTGCCAAACGGCAGGGAATCAAGTACAATGATAAAAAAACAGAGGAAAGAATATGGTAGAACAGCTTTTAGATCAGATCAAACGGCAGGAGGATACGCGAGCCGCGCTCAGCGCTTTGCGTGCGCAGCTAAAAGAAGACGGGCAGCTTTTGCGTGTAAAAAAGCTGCTTGGAAACGGAATGGCATTGGAGCCGCTTTTGGATTCCCCGGATGCAAAGGTACGCAAAAATACGGCGGCGCTTTTGGGTGATTTGGGGATACGGGAGTCTGCGGGCGCGCTGTACCGTGCGTACCGGAACGAGGAAACGCTTTTTGTAAGGCCGGTGCTGGTACAGGCACTTGGAAAGACGGACGCGTATCCGTATCTGGCGGAATTGAAGGAGCAATATGATTTGCTGTGCGGCCGCAGCGTGCAGGAGGAGCAGAAGAAGCACGTAAGGGAAGAGATCCGCGTGCTGGGACAGATTTTGCGCCGGGAAGGGAAAGAGGTCCGTCATACATTTACCGGATGGGACAGAAAGCATACGATTCTGCTGACTACAAACCCGGATTTTGCCGATCTGACGAAGGAGCGGCTTACGGCGGAACGGACAGGCATTCATGCGCTGGGTGTGCAGGCAGTTGTGAGTTCCCTAAAGGACGTGGTGCAGATCCGTACCTTCCGGGAGCTCTTGTTTCCGATCCGGCTTGGGGAAAAGCTTTCAATGGCGGACGGGCCGGAAGCGTTCGGGGAGGCGGTGGCGGAATCAAAGCTGCTTTCGCTGCTGCAGCGCTGTCATAAGGAGCCGGCTCCGTTTTGTTTTCGAATTGATTTAAGGGGCGGAATTTTGCCGGACGAGAGAAGCCGTTATATCAGGCGTGCAGCGGCTGTGATAGAAGAACAAAGCGGCCGGCAGCTTTTGAATGCACCGGAAGCATATGAGTTTGAGCTGCGTATGGTGCCGGATAAAGCGAAAAAGATTCATTTGTTCTTAAAGATGGCAACGATTCCGATGGAGCGCTTCTCGTATCGGACGGAAACGACGGCTGCTTCGATTCATCCGTCGTCTGCCGCGCTGCTTATGGCGCTCGCGCAGCCTTTCCTGAAAAAAAATGCGCAGGTTTTGGATCCCTGCTGCGGTGCAGGGACTATGCTGGTGGAGCGGCACAGGCTGCTTCCCGTGCGGAATGCGTATGGAATTGATATTTTTGGGGAGGCAGTCCGTAAGGCCGGGACGAATACAAAGGCGGCGGGAATGCATGTGAATCTGATCAACCGGGATTATCTGGATTTTAAGCATGGGTATTTGTTTGATGAGATTATTGCCAATCTGCCGGTTCGGGGAAAACGCACGAAGGAGGAGACGGATGCGTTTTACCGGGGATTTTTTGATCAGTCGCAGCGGCTGATCGCGCCGGACGGCGTGCTGCTTTTGTATTCTAATGAGAACGGCTTTGTGAAAAAGCAGCTTCGGCTGCATCCGGCATTTCGGCTTTGTAAGGAATTTTTGATATCGGAAAAAGAGCAGTTTTATTTTTATGTGATTCGGGCGGCGCATTAGAGGAAAAATCCGTCAGCCAGAGGGCATGGGATACTTAAGAGCCGCTAAATCCTGTTACAGGGCGAATGCCGCATCCCCTGCCCTCTGGCTGACTGCTGTTTTGGCAGGCTTTTGGGTGAAGTGTTTAAGCGCGTGTATACAGGTTTAATGTTTAACGGCGGATTGGTTTTTGGGTACATGGAGCGATCCGTTTTTTTGAAGTATCTGAGAATATTGGTTTTCGTCTTGTCTTGTGTTATAATGAGTGAAACAGAAGCCGAATGCAGCGGCAGGTTACAGAAAGGGGTATGTTTATGTCCCATATATCGAACGCTAAATCGGAAACGGCGCAAAAGCATATTTGTATCGGCATGCTGGCTCATGTTGACGCGGGCAAGACTACGCTTTCCGAGCAGCTTTTATATGAAAGTGGCATGATCCGCACACCCGGCAGGGTGGATAAGCAGAGCGCTTATTTAGATACGGACGCTATGGAGCGCGAACGGGGTATTACGATTTTTTCCAAACAGGCGGTTTTAAGGCTGCCGGGGCTGACGGTTACGCTGCTTGATACGCCGGGGCATGTGGATTTTTCCGCCGAGATGGAGCGCACTCTGCAGGCGCTTGATTATGCCGTTTTGGTTATCAGCGCGGCGGACGGCGTGCAGGGGCATACCCGGACGCTTTGGCGGCTGCTGGGCGAATACCGGATTCCCGTTTTTTTGTTTGTCAATAAGATGGATCTGGTTGAATCGAAAGAACCGTTTTTGATGGAGGAATTAAAACAGCAGCTTTCCGACTGCTGCGTTGATTTTAGCGATCTTTGGTCCGAAGCGTTTCTGGAGGAGGCCGCTATGTGCAGCGAGGAAGCGCTGAATGTTTTTTTGGAAACCGGGAGCATCGGTACACAGCGGATTTGCGATATGATTGCCGCCCGGCAGATTTTCCCCTGTTATTTCGGCGCGGCGTTAAAAGAAAACGGCGTTAAGGAATTTTTGCAGGGGCTGCGCACATTTATGCAGCCCCGGACATACCCGGCGGAGTTTGGGGCAAAGGTGTTTAAAATTATGCGGGACGGCGCGGGGAGCCGCCTGACGTGCCTGAAAATGACCGGGGGAAGCCTGAAGGTAAAAGATCTGCTTTCCAATGCCGACGGGACATGGGAAGAAAAAGTAAATCAGATCCGGATTTATTCCGGTGAGAAATACGAATCCGTAAACGAGGTGAAGGCGGGGGAGATCTGCGCGGTGACCGGGCTTTCGCAGACGTATCCGGGGCAGGGGATCGGCAGGGAGGCGGCTTCTTTTGCGCCGTTGCTGGAACCCATTTTAACGTACCGCGTCCGCCTGCCGGACAATATGGACGCGGTGCAGATGCTGCCGAAGCTGAAAGAACTGGAGGAAGAGGATCCGATGCTCCATGTCCTGTGGAACGAGGCGCACCAGGAAATTTTAGTACAGGTGATGGGCGAGGTGCAGACGGACGTGTTAAAAAGGCAGGTGGCGGATCGGTTTCATGTAGAAATCGGATTCGGCGCCGGGCGGATTGTTTATAAAGAAACGATTGCGGATACGGTGGAAGGGGTAGGGCATTTTGAACCGCTGCGCCATTATGCGGAGGTGCATCTTCTGCTTTCGCCGGGAGAGCGCGGCAGCGGCGTGGTGACCGCGTCGGAATGCAGCGAAGATATCCTGGACAGAAACTGGCAGCGCCTGATACTGACGCATCTGCGAGAACGGGAACATGCCGGCGTGCTGACCGGTTCGGCCGTTACCGATATCCGGATTACGCTTGCGGCGGGACGGGCACATCAGAAGCATACGGAAGGCGGGGATTTCAGGCAGGCGACTTACCGGGCCGTCCGGCAGGGGCTGATGCAGGCAGAGTGCGTGCTGCTGGAGCCTTATTACGAATACCGCCTGGAGGTGCCGGAGGCGTTTACCGGGCGGGCTATGACGGATATGAAAATGCGTTGCGGCAGTATGGAAGGGCCGGACATAAAAGACGGGCTTGCCGTATTAACCGGGAAGGCCCCGGTTGCTTTGCTGCAGGAATACGCCAAAGAGGTGGCGGCTTATACGAAAGGGAACGGCAGGCTGTTTTTAAGCTACGGCGGGTACGGCGCATGCCATAATCCGGAGGAAGTGATCGGGCAGACGGGGTACGATCCCGATGCGGATCTTTTGAATCCGTCAGGCTCTGTATTTTGCTCCCACGGCGCGGGGCAGCTGGTGGAATGGGACCGGGTAAAGGAATTTATGCATGTGGAGAGTGTTCTTGCCGCAAAAAAAAACGAGTTTGAGGCGCCCCCGGCCGTAACGGCGCAGAGCCTTTCTCATGAGGAGGAATGGCTGGCCGCAGAAGAAGTGGACGCGATACTGGAACGGACGCTTTTTGCCAACAAAAAGGGAAAATCTTCCGCAAAGAAAGGTTATCGGGCCGCAAGGCGCATTTCTGCGGAGGACGGCGCACGGGCAGGATACCGGGCGCAAAAAAAAGAGGAGCCAAAAGAAGCATACCTTTTGGTGGACGGATATAATATAATATATGCGTGGGAACCGTTGAGGACGCTTTCTGAGACCAATATGGACGGCGCGCGGGGCATGCTTCTTGATATGCTCTGCAACTACCAGGGCATGAAAGGCTGCCGGGTGATTGCCGTATTTGACGCGTACCGCGTAGCGGGCCATAGAACGGAAGTATACGATTACCACAACATCCATGTGGTATACACAAAAGAAGCGGAAACAGCCGATGCTTACATTGAAAAATTTGCCCACGAAAACAGCAAAAGGTATCATGTTACCGTGGCGACCTCGGACGGGCTTGAACAGATCATTATCCGGGGCGCGGGCTGTCTTCTTTTGTCCGCAAAGGAATTTGCCGAAGAAATCGTCCGGATGAAGGAACAGCTAAAGGAAGAACATCTGGCGCCGCAGAGGGGCGGCCGCAGCTACCTGCTGGACGGGGTAACAGAAGATATCAAAGAGCAGTTAAAGGCGATTGAGGAAGAAAGCGAGGGAACGGAATGAAACATGCAGCGAAAAAAATCATAATTATTGTATTACTGGCGCTCTTTTTAGGCGTTTATTATTATATTACACTCCCGGCGGTGAATATACACTCAGCCGGATTCTGGCAGTGCCTGCTGTTTTTGACGGCGTTTGTTACCGTAATGTATCTTTTGGTAAAATCGGGGCGCAGCTTCCGCAGCCAGGGAATCCGGATGGGCGCAAAAGAAATGTTCCGTGAGTTTAAGCTTGCAAAAATCGGCCTGGCGGTATTTGTCCTGATTGGCGCAGTCTATGCGGCAGGGGCAATCCTTTCGTCTCCGATTGTAAACGCGGCGAAATACCAGAAGCTTCTGACCGTGCAGGAAAGCGACTTTTCTAAGGATATCAAAGAGGTCGGCTATCAAACGATCCCTTTGCTGGATAAAAATTCCGCCGAACTGCTCGGCAACCGCAAGATGGGGAGCATGGTGGATATGGTGTCCCAGTTTGAGGTCAGTTCCGAGTATACGCAGATTAATTATAAGAATACCCCGGTGCGCGTCGCGCCGCTTGTGTACGCCAGCTCGATTAAATGGCTTACGAACCAGAAGCAGGGCATTCCGGCGTATATCCGGATTGATATGGCGACGCAGAATACTGAATGCGTCAAATTGAGCGCGGGCATCCGCTATTCCGAGTCGGAGCTGTTTAACCGCAACATATACCGGCATCTGCGGTTTCGCTATCCGACGTATATTTTCAGCGAGCAGATTTTCTTTGAGATTGACGACGAAGGCACCCCGTACTGGGTCTGCCCGGTCAAAAAGTTTAACATCGGCTTATTCGGCGGGCAGACCATCGGAAAAGCCGTACTCTGCAACGCGATTACCGGGGTGTGCGAGGAGTACGACGTGGAGGACGTGCCGACCTGGGTGGATAAGGTGTATTCCGCGGAATTGCTGACGGGATTATATAATTATCACGGTATTTTAAAGCACGGTTATTTTAACAGTATTTTAGGGCAGAAGGATTGCCTGCAGACGACAAACGGCTATAATTACATTGCGCTAAACGACGACGTCTGGGTGTATACGGGCGTTACGAGCGTCAGCGGCGATCAGTCCAACGTGGGTTTTGTGCTGATGAACCAGCGGACCATGGAAACGAAATTTTACCGGATTGAGGGCGCGATTGAAGATTCCGCCATGTCGAGCGCCGAAGGCCAGGTACAGAATCTGGGCTACCGGGCGACGTTTCCGCTGTTGTTAAATATTACCGACGAGCCGACGTATTTTATGGCGTTAAAGGACGGCGCCGGTCTGGTGAAAAAATATGCGATGGTAAACGTCCAGAAATACCAGTGGGTAGCCATCGGCGATACCGTACAGGAATGTGAAAAAGCGTATTTGAAGCTGCTTACGACAAACGGTATTACCAAGAGCGAAACGTCCGGAGTTTATGAAAAGGCGAAGGGCAGGATTGCGTCTGTTGCCCCGGTTGTGGTAGAGGGCAATACGCATTATTATATCTGCCTGGAACAGTCGGAGGAGATATTCGATGTAAACGTGGCGGATACGACGCTTGTGGAGATTGTAAAATACAAGGCCGGGGATATGATTTCGTTTGAATATGAGATGGCGGAAAGCGGGATCTGTACGGTTGTGTCTCTGGAATAGGCTTTGGCAAAAGAAGAAGGGGTGGTATCATGGCGGATCACAACAGTATTATGGATGCGTTAAAAAAAGAGAAAACGGTAGCTTATTTTGACCTGGAGTTCTGCAACGAGCGGACGACCCACCACAATGTCCCGGTGGCAGCCGGAATAAGCTACCGCAAAGGCGGCAGGGAACTCGAAAGCTATGATACCCTGATCTGGTGCGGGGATGAGTATGAGCTCTGGGACGAGCACCTTTTGCGCATCGGGTATGAAGAACAGACGCTGCGGAAATTTGGCAGGCCGATGGAAGAGGTGACCGGGGATTTGTTTGCGGCGCATGAAAAATACAGGCCCGAATATTATATTTCGCTGGGCAGGCAGGACGAGGAGCTTTTGAAACGGTTTATTACAAGAGAACCCGAAGGCTGGGAGTTTTACGACGCCGTGCGGTTTCTGCCGGGCAGGCTTTCCCTAAAATACGATATCAGCCTGGAACGGTATGCCTATATCTGCGGGATTCCGTTTGTGCACAAATTTCAGCCGCTTGACGACGCAAGGTGTTTGGCGGAGATTTTTGCCTGCGTGTGCAGGGGTGGCGCAGATATGGCGCGCAGGCGGGAGGTAGAAGAAGAGTATGACAAAAAGATGTTTGTGGCGCAGTATAAAAATAAGCGGCAGGCGTATGAATATCTGCTGGGGCTTGAGAGTTTAACGCCGGCGCAGAAGGAAAAGATGCGTGGGTATGAGGAGTATCTGAGCGGGAATCGGGAAGCGTACCTGGCGTGTGTGGGAGAGTAATCGGTCATGTCGGAATTTTCAGAATGCTTAAGCCAGATTTTAAAGGTCAGGAACTTAAATGTTGCGGAAGCCGCCAGACAGTGCAGCATTGATATTTCGGTATTGTTCCGGTGGCTGTCCGGCAGTTCCCGTCCTAAGACCTGGAGGCGTCTTTGGGACGTGATGGGGCAGCTGCGGCTTACCTCATACGAAAGCGCGGAGCTTGGGACCGCGTACCGCAGAGAAAAATTAGGAGAATTGCAGAGCATCTGCTTTGATGAAATTCTGAAAATCTTTGGTACGCTGGCAGACAGGCGGCTTAGTTACCGGCAGGGCAGTCAATGGCAGAACCTGTGGAGCATGCCGTCAGCCGACAGCCGGGAGAGCCGGTCTGGCTGCCGGCAGCTGAACGGTAAAATGGATATTATACTCTGCGTGCAGAATGTACTTTCTGATTTGGCATGCAGTCGGGGCAAAGGGCTTTCTTTGAAGCTGCACTGCCTGCCGGAATGGCTGGTGATCCAGTTAAATCAATTTCGGTGCAATTCCGGCAATCCGGTGGACATGTTTGTCTGTGCAAACAGCGAAGAGGGAAAATACAGAGCTGTCCGGTTAAAATTAATGCGGATGCGGCAGATGATTGATTTGCTTCTGCTTAAAAATCCCATTCATATTTATTTTTACTATGCATCGGGCGAACTATGCCAGATGGGGCAGAATTGTCTGGTTTCGGATCGGTTTTGTATCCAGTTCTCCTCCGATTTGTCGCACGGAATGGTGACCTGCGACAGGGAGTGGATTGCTTTTTAGATCGGAAGAGCGTCGTGTAGGGAAAGAGT
>CAMSEJ010000046.1 GCA_947057405.1 uncultured Roseburia sp. | reverse complement strand
CTTTTGCAATCAGTCCGGTCACGGCTGCCACTGCCATTTTCCAGTCACCCCAGCCAAGCGGCGCAAACACGGGCGCAAGAATGCTGCCAAGCTTGGCCAGGATACTTGCATCAAGCTGCTCTGCATTCAAAAGCACAAGCTTTCCTTCCACCCATCCGAACCCCTGCAAAAACCAGAGTACAATTGCGGAAAGCAAAATTACGGTTCCCGCTTTTTTCATAAATGACCAGCCGCGCTCCCACATGCTCCTGAGCACATTGCCAACAGCCGGCATATGGTACGCCGGAAGCTCCATTACAAACGGCGCGGGCTCCCCGGCAAACACCTTTGTTTTCTTCAACAGAATACCGGAGCAGACAACCGCTGCAATTCCCGTAAAAAATGCACAGAATGACACCCATCCGGCATTGTCAAAAAACGCCCCGGCAATCAGCGCAATAATCGGCAGCTTCGCCCCGCAGGGTATAAAAGACGTCGTGATAACCGTCATTTTACGATCTCTGTCGTTTTCAATGGTTCTTGACGCCATAATACCCGGAACACTGCAGCCTGTACCGATTAGCATCGGAATAAAGGATTTGCCGGACAGGCCGAATTTGCGGAATATGCGGTCCATAATAAACGCCACCCGCGCCATATACCCGCAGGCTTCCAAAAATGCCAGAAATAAAAACAACACAAGCATCTGCGGCACAAACCCGAGCACCGCCCCGACACCTCCAATGATGCCGTCCAACACCAGCCCACTAAGCCAGTCGGCACAATGTACCGCCTCCAAAGCATTTTGAACCACCATCGGAATACCGGGCACCCATATCCCAAAATCCGCCGGATCCGACGCATTGGAATCCAAAACAGCCTGTTCATAAGCCCTGCTGCCGATACCCAAAAAATGCCACCCGTCACCGAACACGCCGTCATTCATCCAGTCCGTCGCATAGGTTCCGACGGTACTCACCGCGATATAATAGACCAAAAACATCACTGCCGCAAAAATCGGAAGCGCCAAAATACGGTTTGTCACAATCCGGTCAATCCGATCGGAGCGATTCCGCCCCTCTGTCTGTCCCTTCGCGCAGCACTCCCCGATAACCGATGAAATAGAAACATACCGTTCATTTGTAATAATACTTTCCGCATCGTCATCAAACGCTTCCTCAAGCGCTTTGATTTCCTCGGACACATCCGGAACGCTTTCCATCCGGCATGCAATTTTATCATCCTGTTCCAAAAGCCGGATTGCATAAAAACGTTTCTGTTCCGCCGGAATTATGCCGGAAAGCTTTTCTTCTGCGGCATGGATTGCCGCTTCTGCCCTGGGATCAAATTCATACATCGGTTTTGCCGGGCGTTTCTCCCGCGCTGAGGCAACGGCTTTTTCTGCCGCCTGTTTTATCCCGGTGCCTTTCAAAGCCGAAATCCCGACCGCCTCGCAGCCGAATCGTTTTCCCAGCTCATCTATACGGATCCCGCCTCTGTTTTTTTCAACCAGATCCATCATGTTCACCGCCAGAATAACCGGCATGCCAAGCTCTGTCAGCTGTGTGGTCAAATACAGGCTGCGTTCAATATTCGTGCCGTCCACAATATTTAAAATTGCGTCAGGACGCTCTTTGAGCAAGTAATTCCTCGCCACCACCTCTTCCAGGGTATAAGGGGACAGCGAATAAATTCCGGGTAAATCTATAATTGTCACCTCTTTATTGCCTTTCAGCCTCCCCTCTTTTTTCTCCACCGTTACCCCCGGCCAGTTCCCGACAAACTGGTTGGAACCGGTCAGCGCGTTAAACAACGTTGTTTTGCCGCTATTCGGATTTCCCGCCAATGCGATTTTCAGTGCCATTTTTTTACTCCCTTCTTTCAGAACGAATATCAGACTAACATTTGTACTATGTAGCTCTCTTTAATTAGTTTCAACTAACCCGTGGGTAAAAAAATTATTCTACCTCTATCATCCCGGCGTCTTCCTTGCGCAAAGACAGTTCATACCCGCGAACCGTGATCTCAATCGGATCTCCCAGCGGAGCTGCCTTTTTCACAGTCAGCTCCACTCCTTTTGTGATGCCCATATCCATAATACGCCGCCTGACCGGACCTTCGCCGGACAATTTTTTCACGGTTACGGCCGTACCGCACGGTATTTCGTTTAATGTTTTCATTGCTTACCTTCCTTTATACTAATATTTTGTTCGCCAAATCCGTTCCGAGCGCAATGCGTGAATCCCTGATATTTACAATCAGATTCCCGGCAATTTTGGATATTACCGTGACACTGCCGCCGTTTACGAAACCCAGAGTTCCCAGGAAACGGCGGGTTTCTTCTTTCCCGCCTACTTTTTTAATCCTGCCCGACTCGCCTTCCTTTACCATTGATAACGGCATATAACCCCTCCTTCTATACATTTTATTCCCTTTTCATTTGTTAGTATATATGAATGTTAGTTAGTTGTCAATAACTTTTTGCCGTTTATTTGGAGCAAATAATGTTGACAAGGTTCCGTCAGCCAGAGGACAGGAGATACACCAGATGTGAAAAAACGATAACGACAAGAGGCCGGGACTCAGAAAGACACTGGCTCCCGACTTGTAAAATCAGGAGATTTATGGTAGCATGGAGATATGAAAACGAATGGGAAAAGGGCTGCTGCTCTATCCAATCGAGCGGTGCTTTTTAGGAACCGGAGAAAGATTTGAGGACGGTTCGCACATACTGTATGTAAATGACACAAATAGATAAAAGTTTTGTTGCAAAAGCGGCTGCAAAACCGTACAATATAAGCAGAGAAGTATGTATGATGTAAAATAAGCCATACTAACAAAGGAGGTGTTTATATGGAAGCTTCAAGTATCACAAAAAAGCTTTTCTAAAAAGATCATGATAAATGACTGAATTTTTAGTATGCCCTTGAAAAAACGCAGAAATGTTAGTATAATGAAGATATGGCAAATCTAAACAATGTATGGAAATCCCATGCACAATGTTTTCAGGAAGCGAAGTGCCGGACAGCAGACATAAATGACACAAGCCCAAATAAAAACCCGTCCTCATCATCCTTGAACATTGCCGCCAATATCTGTTATAATAAATTATATCAGCCTGGCCAACCCCAAAAAGGCGAAACCAGGGTTTTCTTTTGCTTAAAAAATACGCATAATGAGTATTTTACTCTTTACGAAGATTTATTTTATTCAATTTGAGAATTTTTTACCAATATTGCGTATTTTATATTAAAATAGATATGTAAGATCCGCAGTATGACGATCTGGCTTTCATAATTCAAAAAAATATATGAAAAAGGAGAAATATGCTATGGACATCGGTTCTAAATTATATAGTTTGCTGGCAGAAAAAGGTGTTACACAAACAGATTTGGCACGCTCGTTAAATCTTGCTACCTCAACGTTAAACGGCTACATCAGAAATAAACGTCAACCGGACGCTCAGACATTAATCCGTCTTGCCGCTTATTTCCATACATCTACGGATTATATCTACGGTATAACTTCATCAAAAGAGGTACCCGCGCCTTCCTATAGTGCAGAAGAGCATCGTCTTATTAACCTCTATCGGGCAACATCCAAAGACACACAGCCTCTTTTTGTTGAAATAGTAAAAACCATATCCAGTCATGGAAAAAGCAAAGCAGCCGACCAGCCGTTGCAGCGTTCCGAAACAGATGCTTCTGTGAAAACCGCAGAGCGGAATGAAACAGTATAGCATTCCAAAGCGGAACGGAGCCATACCGGGTGCAGTATGAGCGCCGCGGTAATTGCCCCGGCCGGAAATTGAAGGAAGCCTGCATTTTACTGTAAAATACGACTTACTATGAAAGCCAGATCAAAAAAGGAATTATTCTATCTACATAAAACATACAGCGGATCCATGCAAACGGCTTCTTACTCAATTCCCGGCTGCGGGCCGGGCAGAACAAAAGGACCGACCGCAACCGCGCCCGTTTCGGCGCGGCTGCGGCCTGCCCTCTGCCTGCGTTCTGCATCTTTTACTGCACCTCTTCCGCTTTCATCCAAATCGAAGCGATATGGGCATCCAAAATTAATTTCTGATCATCATCCGCCAGTTTTTCAAAATAAATGTCTTCCTCTGCAATCCGAATACTTCTCTTATTGTCTAAAAACGAAAAAATTCCTGCCCATAAAGATGTCAGGCAAATATGTTTCTCCTGCTCTTTATCAATCCGGCACAGCATAGCAATCGGAAAGCAATCGTTCTTTAATAATTGCAGCGCACGCCCAAGCAGCTCGTCGGAAAGTTCTTCCTGCTGCATCATCCTTAATCGCACACACCCCGTTTCAGCCGCAATTCTCCAGTGCCGCAGCGTCTTCCAATTGTAGCTGTCTTTTATCCTGCATAGTTTCAACATAATAAAATCACCTCGCATCCAATACTAACATACGAGGTGATCCGATTCTGTCGAAACAAAAACCGCCCGAATGATTATTTCACAACACGTTCCCCGACATTGCCAAGCTCGGGATAACACTTCTCTTTCGACATTCCAAACGCTTTGACCCAGGAAGCAATTTTTTCCCGTTCTTCTTTTTTAATGTTGATTTTATACAGGAACGGAACGGCATCGTCGTCACTGTTTTTTTGTGATAATCCGAAATAATGCTCCTGAATCTTCTCCAGCGCCATGTAAGAAAATTCATCGTCCCGATCCGGGCTGGTATAAATATTATATGCCAGAAAAATACCGCTTTGAGCCTGTATCCTTTTATTCAGTCTGGAGACATAGACCGCTACCGGCAGATAGAATGCCATCTTTTCGCCCCGTTCTTCTTCATTATAATAGGGTTTGCTGTTCCCTTCTCCATAAGCTTCTTTTCCGAACAGGTACATATCATATTTTCCGTTATTAAAAGGAACCGTCAGGTTGGGGATTCCCTCCTGTGCCTGGACCGGCACGTCCTTCTCCAGTTCCAGCTTCCGCGGAGCGTCCTCGGCCCATAAAATCATATTCTTCCGCGCATAATTATACAAAGCCGGACTGAAAATATACAGTGCCGCATCCTTATCTGTTTTTTGTGCTTTTTCATCCAGAAAACCTTCCAGCGCAAAATACAGCGCAGACAATGCGTCTTCTGTCCAATCCAGAAAGTTTGTCGCAGCCGAATAATGCTGCATCAGCGCAATATAATCTCCGTCCGTATAGCCGACCCGTTCCACCGCTTCCTGTGCGCCGTCCGCCCGGAACCGAAATTCCTCATATTCCCGTTTTATGTAGCTTACAAGAGAAAATTTATCCGGCATCTTCTGCTTTTTCTTTTTCTGTTTATAGCTTCTCATGATGTTCGGAAGCAGCACATAGTCTGCTGACTGCTGTCCCCGATACCAGACGGGATATTCGTTCTCACCGAGCAGCCACTGTGCCGACTTCTTTAATTCTTCCGCAATCAGGGCGGTCAGGTTTCCAAGCTGCCCCACATCACTGATTTCATATTGCCAGAAGTGCCACTTTCTTTTCATTTTATTCTGCCGTATTACGGTATCGAATATCTTAAAATCCTCATACAGGCGCTCTGCATGTTCATAATTCCTGCATTTTACAACATCAATCCTATCTGTTCTCTTCTCGTTCAGCGCAGCAAAGCTCTCCTGATGCCAAAAACTATGGATAAACTCTATATTCAGGTCAAAAATCTTCTGATCGAATAATTCCTTTCTCTCTTTCCACTGTTCTTCGCTTTTGCGGATATCCCTACTGCGTATGTAACTGCCGTATCTTTGCAGTTCTTTTGCATAGGTTCTCCAATATTCGCCGCCCTGCTTCACCTCTGACTCACGGTCGAGGTCCGACGCCATGAATGACTGTGCCCAAAGTGTCTGAAAAATCTTGGAAAATATGCGAAACCGCAGGCAGTATGTCTGAAAGCAGGTCCGCAGATATGCAAACCACTCGTCCGCTTCCCGGCTGAGCTTATCTCCGAATTTCTGATCCGCCTCTGCTTTATGAACACTGTAATACAAACCGCAATACATATCCTGAAACGATTCCTTTGCATGTTCAAATGCGCCTTCCAGATAGATATCATTCTTTTCTGCATTTTAAAATTCTAAAACCATTCCAATCCGGATAATGTCCTGTGTGCCGATTTCCAAATCTCCCCGGTCAAATAACAGCTCCTTTTTAATCTTTGTAAAGACGAGTAAATACTGGGCAAAATCCATCCGGCTTACGGCAACCATATCAATATCCACCAACGCTTCTTTTATGGCATCACTCAACGTCAGCGCACTGCAAAAGACTTGTTCTCCGATACCGGAAATCATATTCAGAAAATTTGCTTCACAGGAATCCTCAGCCGGATTATCTGCAATGCCGCCAAGCTCATCTACAAACTCCGAAAATCCTTTTATGATAAGATCATCTGCTTTTACCGTCCGGGAATCATTCCACCTCAGAAGCTTCCCCTGCAACGTTTCCCTCTCATTATATAAATAACAGAAAAACAAGTAAATCGGATTATTGCAGATATCCACTTTCTCTTCCGCTTTCATCCATTTCAGCCATTTCTCAAACAGCTCCTGCGTATATGCTTCTGCCGTCAGCGTCACTTCATCTATCTGCTGATAGGTTCCGCGCCTTCTTTGCCCTTCCCCCATATATTTTGTATAATATTCCACTGTAAATGAATAGCAGTACGGCAAAATACAATCTTTAAACACCCTGTTTACGGCTTTCTGATCCCGCACCGTCCGCAAGTTCATTTTACCGGACAAAATGGCTTTGCATACCGAACTCATCATTTGTACGGAAATCATACATCCCCAAATCTCATTTCTGACATTTCGGTCTTTCGGTACAATATAATGGAAAATTTCATGCAGAAGGTACGGATAATAGCATATAGGATCATACAGAGACATCATTGGGAGATTCATTGTGATAACCCGTTCGTCATTTCTGTTCCGATACTCAATAAACAGATTGCTTTTAATAATCGGAACAATATCCGCTACAATTAACGGCACGATTTCCGCCTGGCTGGAAACCTCCTGATTTTCATACACGTATTTCAAAATTTGTTTTATGATTCCGAAATACGCATACATTGTCAGATTATTCTGCCCGGAATACCGAAACTGGCAAATCGGAGTTCCCAGAATCAGGTTATTGGATTCTGCAATATGCGAAATCTGGCGTTCAAAATCACTCAGCAGGTCTTTTATAATCTCCAACGCTGCCTGCTTGGTCATCTCCACCTTTTCCATATTTTCTACAAATTTGACCAGGCATTTCAAGACAATCAAAAACTGATACGAAAAGTTACTGACCCACATCTCGTTGGAAGCAGTAGAAATTTTAGCGGCATAATCACTGTACAGCCAGTCTAAGGTGTCTACCATTCCTGCAGTGCTCGGAAAGCGACACTTGAATTGTTTCCTGAGTATCTTATACTCCTCCTGAATATTTTTCAGTTCCGGAAGAGGCTCGTCCGGCTCTGCGGCGCTTTTGCTGTCTGTATCCGTATGTTCCGAATACCGGAAAAAAGACCGATCGGTTTTATCACGGATATCTTCACACAGCTGCAGATTGGTCTGTAAGATATATTTCTTCATTAATTCTCCGATACTGTCCAGTTCCTCTCCGTTGTCAAAAAGGCTGAATGCCGTTGATGACTGCATCCGAACCGCAATATCATGCTCTCCTGCACTGTGATAGATTTCGGTTCCCGGTATCTGCCATTTTTTCAGAGACTGCAGGATTTGCTCCGACACTCCCCGTTTCAGGGTAAGGTGGAGCACGGCTTCTCCCCGGATTTCCCTGATCTTTTTCTCCCAATCCGCCCCGCTGCGATGATTTTGTGCAAAAATCGTATATGCTGACAGGAAAATTGATTTATTTGCCGCATGTTCCGCTGCCCCTATATCCGTATTTCGTATTTTTGTTACAATACCAAGAACATTGGTATATTGATTCGTCATCCAAAGTATAATCAATCCAAATGTGCCTAACGTACCCAATACCGAGCATTTTATATCCGGCATGTCCTTTTTCGCGCATTCATATTCCACAAGCGTTAAGATCGATTCCTTACAGCGCTTCAGGAAATCGCTCAAATCCGCATGCTGCTCCTTCTGCGAATCTTTAAACTGCAGGATCGTAATGCCCAGAAACAGCTGATCCGATCGAACCGGCCCGCCCTCTTCCTTAATATAGAAATCGCCGTCCCGATAAAACACCTGATCTTTGTAAACACTCTCCGGAATCTCATATGCCAATATGGTTTGCCTGTCCCCGACCCATATCTTAGATTTGGGAGAAATATCCCGAAATCTGGAAAATTTGGATATTCGCTCCAGTCCGATCCGGTCAAACTCTCCGTAAGACAAAAATTTTTTATGTTCCTGTTCCCATTCCATATCTTCTATGATACTTTTTCTTGTGTTTAACAGCTTTTGCTTTTTATTCAGCTTTTCATCAATACGCATGTATTTGAATAATACAATACAATATCCTGCCATTTCCCTTACATTTTCAACTCAGAACAAACCGCGCCCGAATTGAATCCCCCTTTCCGACATTTCATAATGGCAATTCCAAATTAACAATTGCTCATAATTTTTGCCACCAAAACAGAGCTTGCTTTATAAAGCTCCGCTTTGGTGGCAAAAATCCAAAATATCTTACAAACTATAATAATGTAGTCTCCCTTGCACGCAGACACCCTTTATCTTTATCTATATAAAATATAAATTCCGGTTCACCGGTAATGTACTCTGTTCCTATCTTGACGTCATTTTTCTGTTCCTCATAGAACGAATTGTTTCTTTTACCCGGTGCGTAACGCTCTCTAAAAACGCACCCAGTTAATTTGGCCATGTCGTATCCTCCTTATACCATTCTCTTTATGCGCAGATGTTCACTTGAAACAGCTTAATATCCGCATTTCGATAATTTTTAATACCGTTTCCAGTATATCTTAACAGAAACGATTTGTCAAGCAAAAATTTACTAAATTTAATTTAACATTTATTAACATTCTGTAATTTTTCATATTTCAGCAAAATAAACCGCCGACTGTCAGAAAGCCGTGCAATTTATACACACTTCCCAAACAACCGGCGGCTTAGTTTATCTGTTCCGTCCCGGGAACTGCCCCTGCGGGCTCCCCGCTATATGTTGTTCATTCACTCCAGGAGACCCCTTCCGGATCCTCTTCGTAATCCCCCACTTCATCCAGAGCGCTCGCAATCAGCTTAATCATCTCCCAGACCGACCGGAAATAAATCGTCTTGTCCTTATCCATCCATGTGATGCGCCCCTGCCAGCTGCTGTTCTGCCTGTGCTGGACGCGGATAATAAACGTTCCCAAATCACCATGCTTGCGTAATAATTCTTCGTCGCTCATAATCTTATTCCTTTCTACCGATTTCAGATATGTAGTCTGCACCTTTTCATGAAACGACCGCTCATTGGTCGACAGGTGCGGGAAATTAATTGAGTCATAAAACCGTTCCAGTTCAAACAAAAGCTGCGATACCCCGTCCACCCGCACTGCCTCCGTGCTGTAGCCATGGTACATCCTGGCCGCAAACTGGCTGTTTTTACCTTCTATATGGTCTATACATAAAACGACGCCGCTTGGCGTGCCGATATACCATTGGGTCTTTTCCATGCTGTATCTCCTTACACTACCCGTTCTCTGTCCGGCGTGCAAATCACGCTGTTCACATAATATTGGATGCCGGTCCGCTGCCGGCCGACGATAAAATGATAATTAATCCTCCGCTGAAGGATCTTGCAGTTCTCCCGCGTTGTGTTCAGCATCAGGACCAGATACTGCCCCTTGCCGTATTTGTTGATGGCATCTCCGCGCCGCACGGAAAGCCGGATGGCTTCCCCTAAGCGTTCGGACAGCTCCTCAAGCATTGGGCCGTCCTTCATCGGATTGCCCTTGCTGTCCACTACGGTACAAAGCATCAGGTATACCGACTGACCGCCGCGCTCCATCATCCGTTCCACCATCCGGTAAATCCCCTGAAATACCGGATACGGACACAAATAGCCCCCGACGCTGCCGCCTTCGTCCGACAGCTTTGCCTGAATGTCGTCCAGCACCGCATAGTGATGCCCGATCTGCGCGCCGAGCTTGCTCAGCAGCTCCATCAGACGTCCGGACGGGCGCAGGCCCTGCTCCTGAAAATAAAGCTCTACTGTATCGTCGTAAAATTTTCGGGCGTCTTCGTCCCGTCCCAGGGAAATCAGCGCTTCCATTGTAACGGTTTCCCAGTCTGCCAGCGGATTGATCCGGGCTGCATACAGCCCCAGTTCCTGCATCTGAAAATAATCCTTGCTGATGCGCAGCAGCTCTACCGCTTTCTCAACACAGGCACAAAACAGGCCCCGGTAGCGTCTGGCTTCCTGAACCGCCCATACCACGCCGGTCTGCACCTCCAGAAACTCTCCGGTATAAGTATAACACGCCTCAAGATACAGATGCAGGCGTTTTTCCGGATCGTCCTCGTTTTCCGCTTCCTCATAAAGCCGCTCGAATTCCGCTGCATCCTCCAGAACCGGAATCTCATCGGTCCAATAGTAAACGCCCTCCCGCTGTTCAATATAATTTACATCGGGAAGGCCTGCGGCCTGCAGCTTTCTTTTTGCATTATAAATGACACTTCTGGCTGCGTGATGCAAGTCGGAAATGTCCCTGTCTTCAAACAGAATCTCTTCCAGCCTGTTCCGGCTGATACCGTCTTTCTTGTTATGCAGCAAAAGCTGCATCAGCCATGCAAACTGCGTCTCAGCGGATTTGGCCCCTCCAATGAGCAGCTTACCCTCCCAGGTTACAGAAAAGTTCCCAAACATGCGCACATATAATGTGCCGTTTTCCCCACTTTTTTCCATGCTCATACCCTCTGCTTTTTATCGGTTTGTCTCTAGTACAGCATTGCTGAAATAATAGTGAATAAATTTTCGTTTTCTATTTGAC
>CAMSEJ010000045.1 GCA_947057405.1 uncultured Roseburia sp. | reverse complement strand
ACACAAGGTACCACACTCTTTCCCTACACGACGCTCTTCCGATCTCGGTTTATTTGAAACCTGTGTCGTGCTTCCCATTTTATAAAAGAGAATGATTTGCTTTTTGTGCCCGGGAACACACCGCTTATGACAAAATAAACATAGAACGGGAAGATTATGTTACAATAGTATCAGAGCATGCCGGTTTGTAATTAAAAAGAAAGGAGGGGCTGCCGATGGTTTGTTAAAAACGTGACAGGATCATACGAGAGAAGAAGCGGGTAACAGAAAGAAGGAGGAATGTATTATGAAAAAAAGATGGATTACTGTATTTTGTGCCGTATTACTGGCAATGCTGGTTGTGGCTGCCGCGGATACGCCGGTTTCCGCTAAATCAGGCGCATGGGAAAAAGGAAAAACGGAAGTACAGACGAAGGGGGCATTTACCTATTATATCCACCCTTCCAAAAACGGAAAAGAAGCCTGGATTTATAAAATTAAGATAAAAGGGAAGAAAAGCAAATCCCTTTCCATCCCAAAGTCCATCCGGGGCAAAAAGGTTACCCGGCTTGGATGCCCGGATCGCGGAAAAGGGGATAACAATGAAGCATACACCACGTTATTTGGTACATATATCGAACCCTGGCACAACTGGGACGGCGGCAATACCGCATCGGGAGCCTTAAAAACCATCCGGATTCCGGATTCCGTAAAAGTTATCGATCGGGCTGCCTTCAGCGGAATGAATTCGTTAACGACGATTAAGCTTCCCAAAAAAATAAAGAAAATTGATATCTATACCTTTTACGGATGCGATAAATTAAAGACCATCGTTCTGCCGGAACAGATGGAGTCGTTTCAGAATTCTTCGCTGTGGGGATGTCCGTCCTTAAAAGAAATCAGATTGTCCAAAAAGAACAAAACATTTGAGGTCAGAGGGAACGCCTTAATCCGCAAAAGCAACAGTGATTTGCTTTTTGCGGCGACGGGAGGCAAGTCGTTTACCGTTCCGGACGGGGTAAAAAAGATTACATCGTACGCGTTCAGCGGTGCGGTATCAGAAGTGATTTATATTCCGGATTCCGTTGCCGAAATTGAGGGAAAAGCATTTAATCACTTTAGCTTAAGGGCGAACGGCAAGATCAAAGATGTCGTGATATCGGAACAAAACCCGGTCCTTGCACGGGACGGACAGTGCATTTACCGGAGAGCAGATAAGAGCCTTGCCGTTGCCGTTCCGGACGAGAAAGGAAAATTGCGGATATCCGAGCAGGTGGAGAAGCTGACAGGAGATATGAGCATAGTCAATTGTGATACGTGGAATACCTCTCTGGAAAAGGTAATTTACCCGAGCGGTCTGAAATACGTGATCGTGCCGGGGCTTACCGAAATCGACGCCAAAAACGTATATTTTACAGGAAGCGTTCCGCCGGAAGTAGTCGATTTGAATCATACAGAATACAGCGAGCTTCCGAGCGGCCAGATTTATGTACCGGAAGCATATGAGGCTGCATACGAGGCGTGGTATAAAAAATTTGACATTTATACCATGGTGAACGGATGGCATACTTATAATCCGGAAGCGGGGTTCTGAAAAGCAAGTTAAATCAGGCTGTCGGGAAGCGGCCGGATTCAGCAGGCCGTGGGAGATACCGCATTGTATGACAGTGAACAGAGCAGTCCGGGCATTGTGATTGAATTTAGAAATTTCTGATTCATGGGCACAGCCCGGGCTTTCTTTTTTTGCCGTAATCTTCGAATTTATAGAAAGATTATACTTTTTAAATTGATTTGAAGTAAAAATGTGGTATAATCTTATCATACTATTTTTACGAAAAGGAGACGGTAAGATGGCATTTATGGAACGAATGGGTGATACGCTTTTAAGTATGGGTAAAGACGTATCTCAAAAAGCAAAAGATATGTCGGGAATTGCAAAGTTAAAGCTGAACATCCGGTCAAAAGAAGATTATGTAAAGGAACAGTACATGGAAATCGGAAAGGCTTATTATGAAAGGCACAGAGGAGAAGACGGGCCGGAGCAGGCACAGTTTGACCGGATTGACGAAGCGTTAGAGGCAATTGCCCAGATGGAACTGCAGATCCTGGAATTAAAAGGCGCCAAAAAGTGTCCGGGCTGCGGTGCGGAAACGGCAGAAACGGCGGAATACTGCAGTGCCTGCGGGACAAAACTGTCGGTTGTGGCGGAAGAAGGAACAGAAGAAGAAAAAGACGCGGCACTGGATCTGGAATTAGAAGAGGATCCGGACCCAAAAGACGGGGAATAAATTTGACTTTTGCTTCGGGTAATCGTACAATATAGGTACAAATCTGCCGTGCATGGTGCCCGGCGGTGTGCTGTATAGAAATAAGGAGGACAATTTATGAAGACAAGAAAAAGAATTTTGGCAGCGCTGCTTTCCGCAGCGGTTGCAGCGACAACGGTGCTGCCGGGGGCAGTGACGGCAGATGCGGCAGTCATTGTAACAGAAACGCCGGGACAGAATGTTGAAGCACAGGAAAACTGGTCGGAAGCCATGGAGCAGAAAAATATCGGAGGAGAATTTTATTGGCATCTGCAATCTTCTGCTACGAATAATAATAACGTCAATAATGATTACTCGGCCGCGGTGGCTCCTGCAATTATTCTGGATCGGGAGAGGGACATGACGTTTAACGGGGAACCGCTTACCGTAAATGTCGATATTTATCCGAACGGTACCCTTAGCAGCATGCGTTTTGGGATTATGCTCAAATATGCAGGACCGACGAACTGGGCTTATCTGTACTATGACGGCGGCTGGGGATTTGAGTATAATTATGACGGGTGTACGGATGACAGCAAATGGGGAACCGTTTCCGGCATTCCAAGCCTGGTAGACAATGAAGACAGAACGGTTAAGATAACCTATATCAGTGAATCGGAAGTGCAGGTTTCCGTGATTTCCGGAGGAGAAGAAAGCGAACCGGTAACCATTGAAAAGGAGGCGTTGGCTGCGGTAGATGCATGGGCGCAGACGGCCGGTGAAGACGGCGGAGCGGTTCCGGTTCATTTCGGGTTTAAGGCAGGTACTTTCAGCGGAACCATTACAGACGTCAACTTAAAAAATATGGAGCTGAACGGCGAAGATATGATGAATGACGACTGGGGATGGGTTGTTGAGCGTGAAGGGCAGGTATTTGTTCCGGATGACGTGATAGGCGGCACGGATTACGCTGTTTTGAACGGAAAAACATCATCCTACACCGATTTGGAAGATTTTGAAAACGGCGCAGTATCCGCAGTTTTTCGCCCGGTAACAGACGGCGGCAAATTTGCTCTGGCAGCAAAACACACGGATGCCGGAGACGTAAAAGTAGGCTATGACGGAAGCAAATGGTACTATACCGTAGGCACGGCCAAAACACAGGCAGACGCAGGCCCTGCAGTGGAACAGGACAGGGATTACCGGATCAGCATGACCATCAATGACGGCAAATTGAGCGCGAACGTTGCGTCTGCAGAAGAAGGCGCTCAGGCGCACGCCATTGCCGGCAACGTAGATGTATCCTCTGTAGCGGCAGGCACAATTGCCGTATCGGCAGAAGCGGGCACGGAAGTTTGGGTAAGAGACGTCAACTACACCAAAGTAGTAAAATCCGAACCGACCGAGCTGATCGAGGCATACGACAAAGCGATCCGTGATACAGGCGATAAAAATACAGACAACAAATACTACAGCGATACATGGGCCGCTTATGCGGACGCCTTAAAGGAAGCCAAAGACATGATTGACTCCGACGACGAAATTACCCAGGCGGATGCAACGGGCAAAAAGACAGCGTTAGAGCGTGCGGCCACCCGTCTGGAGCTTGTGGACAAAACAGCTTTGGAATCCCGTTACAACGAATTGAAAGACACGCCAAACGTGAATTATACCGAAGATTCCTGGAATGCGTTCCGGAACGCATTAGAGAATGCGGATCAGTTGATTAAGGCCATTGACGCCAAACAAAGCGTAGCTAAAACAGATGTCACTACGGCATCCAACAATCTGTCCAATACCTACCGCAGGCTGGTACAGGTGATGGCATCCGATGAAGAAAAGGCAGCTTTAACGGCATTATACAATGAAATCAAAGCGCTCAATGCTTCTGCTTACACTGCGGATACCTGGGCTGCGGCAGCTAAGGCATTGCAGGGCGCAGAGGATCTGTTTGCAATGGGCGAGGACCTTACACAGTACGACGTACAGGCGGCAGCGAAGGCATTGCAGGATGCCAAAGCAGGATTAAAGCTTGCGCATACCGTTTCTTTTGTCAGCACGGCCTATACCGTAGACGCAACGGCAACTGTAGCAACAAAGGTAACTGCCAATACCGCCGTTACCTATACCTCCTCTGATCCGGCAGTTGCGACCGTAGATGCAAACGGTGTTGTAACCGGCGTAAAAGCAGGTACGGCAGTCATCACTGCAACCGCAGGGACAGTGAAAGCGACGGCGACGGTAACCGTTACCACTCCTGCAGTTGCGTTAAACGCCAAGAGCGCAAAGCTTCAGTTGAAAAAATCTACTTCTGCGCTGAAAGTGGCTTCCAAGATCGATACGGATTCCGTTGTGTCCTGGACTTCTTCCAAACCGAGCGTAGCATCCGTAAACAAAGCAGGCAAAATAACGGCAAAGAAGACCGGAAAAGCAGTGATTACCGTAAGCATGAAGAGCGGCGCAACGGCATCCTGCACCATCACGGTACAAAAAGGCAAAGTAACAATCAAGTCCATTAAGGTAAACAGTAAAAAAGTTACGTTAAAGAAAGGTAAAAAATTTACCCTTGAAGTAACCAAAAACCCGATTACGGTATCCGACAAGGTTACCTATACTTCCAGCAATAAGAAGGTGGCAACCGTAAGCGGCAAAGGCGTAATTGCTGCAAAAAACAAAGGAACCTGTAAGATTACAGTAAAATGCGGCAAGAAAAAAGCAACGGTGAACGTAAAGGTTCAATAATCAGGCAGATGCCTGAAAAAGGGGAGCAGCGGAAAGCGGCTCCCCTTTCTATTACAGAAAAGGCGGGAAATGAAATGGCTGGATATAAAATATTGATCGTAGAGGACGATGAAGCGATTGCACGGATGGAGCAGGAACATCTGCAGAAATGGGACTACAGCGTACACTGTGTACAGGATTTTCGGCAGATTGTGGCCGACGTTGCAGCATTTAAACCGGATTTGATCTTAATGGACGTTAAGCTGCCCTATTACAACGGCTTTTACTGGTGTGCGGAAATCCGCAAATTTTCCAAAATCCCGATTGTATTTGTATCTTCGGCAGACGACGACATGAATATTGTCATGGCAATGGATATGGGGGGCGATGATTTTATCAGCAAGCCGTTTACCCTTCCGGTTCTGACTGCAAAAATAAACGCCATGCTGCGCCGCAGCTACAGCTTCAAGGGCCAGGTAAATGTTTTAGAGCATAAAAAACTGCGCTTAAACCTGTCCGACGGTACAATCTTGTACGAGGGAAACTCTGCCGAGCTGTCCCGCAACGAATTGCGAATTTTACAGCTTCTTATGGAAAATGCCGGAGAAATGGTGGCGCGGGATACCATTATCATGCAGCTTTGGGAAAGCGAAAGCTTTATAGACGACAATACGCTGACCGTAAACGTAGCCCGGATACGTAAAAAACTAAAAGATATCGGTGCAGACGATTACATTGTCACCAAAAAAGGGATCGGGTATCTGGTATGATTTGGGCGTATTTCAAAGAAAAAAAGAACCGGGTCGCGCTGGATCTTGTGTTTGTGGCCGTATTTGCAGTCTGCTTTTACCTGATGCACGCAACACTTCGTTTGGTGTGGTATCCGACGCTGCTGTGCGCCGTATTGTTCCTGCTATATGTTCTGTGGGATTTTTACCGGTTTGTAAAGAAGCACAGGCGGCTTGAAAAAATTTGCTTACATATTGATGAAACAGCGGAATACCTGCCTGCGGCATCCGGGCAGATAGAAGAGGATTACCAGAGGCTTTTGCATACGCTGCTGGAATCTTATAAAAAACAGCGAAAGCAAAGCAACGAACAAATTTCCGGCAACAAAGAATATATTACGCTCTGGGCGCATCAGATTAAGACGCCGCTGACAGCCTTAGGACTGATGGCGCAGGAGCTCTGTGCCGAAAATGCCGAAGAAAAGAAACGGGAGCTGGCCGGCCGGTTGTTTGAGGTGGAGCAGTATGTGGATATGTCGCTGCAGTATATGCGGCTGGATACGCTGACTTCCGATCTGGTATTGCAGGAGTACCGTTTGTTTCACATTGTAAAGCAGGCTGTGAAATACTTTGCCCGGACATT
The DNA here is from genome assembly GCA_947057405.1 of uncultured Roseburia sp. Lineage (GTDB taxonomy): Bacteria > Bacillota > Clostridia > Lachnospirales > Lachnospiraceae > Roseburia_B. Next base: position 4,723 of record CAMSEJ010000045.1, on the reverse strand, counting down.
TATTGCGAAACGGATTTCGCTTCGGATGGAAGAAACCGACGTTGTAGTGGCGACCGACGAGAAGTGGCTTTTGTTTGTGCTCAAGCAGATATTGTCAAATGCGTTGAAATATACGAAAGAAGGCGCGGTTTCTATTTTTATGCACCCGGACAGGGAGTGCGTGCTGGTGATTGAGGATTCGGGAATCGGGATAGCGGCTGAGGATTTGCCGCGGATCTTTGAACGGGGATATACCGGATGCAACGGCAGGATTCAGGAGAAATCGACGGGGATTGGGCTTTATTTGTCAAAGCTGGTGTTAGAGCGGCTGGGGCATGGGATTTTTATTTCTTCGGAAGAAAGGAAAGGGACAAAGGTGGAGATTGTGTTGGGGAGGGGAAAGTGATTGGGAGGGATCCGTCAGCCAGAGGGCAGGGTATGCGGCAGGGACGGTGTTCAAAGATTAAGGGGCTCTAAAGTATCCCGTTTACTTGTTCTGTTGCGGACGGAACCGCCCTAAAATGCGCCATTCATGGCGCTTTAGGGCTTCCACGGACGTCCTGTCCGTGGATTCCTGGGCGCTGTATGGGATACTTAAGAGCCCCTTAATCTCATCACAATGCCCCTGCCGCATACCCTGCCCTCTGGCTGACTACGGATTGGCCTGCCAACAACGTTTCCTGTTGTTGGCGAATGAGTTGAGGGTATTTTTTAGGATATCAATATGTTATTTGCATCCTTTTTAATAATCGCCGTTGCGGCTGGTGTAGCTTGCCACTACATTATCAAATGGTTAGACGGTGACGACAAGAGCAACAAATAGCCTGGTGGGTGCTTTGCCACCATAAAAGTAAAGAAGAATCCCCGAACTGTGCTGGAACACGGTTCGGTGATTTCCTAAATTCTCCTGTAATTTATATTTATTGCATTTTCTCAACTTACAGGCATTCGATAAAGTAGCCGGGAGGAGGCTGCGGCAGAGGGGGGAGTGGATTTGGGGCATTGTGATTGGATTTAGAACTTCTTAACAGTCCCATGCGAGATCCAGGAATCCACGGACAGGACGTCCGTGGAAGCCCTAATGCGCCATGGATGGCGCGTTTAGGGCGGTTCCGTCCGGATTGGTTATATTATGGGGGGCTGTTTAGAAGTTCTTAATCCATGAACACAGCCCCAAATCCACTCCCCCCTCTGCCGCAGCCTCCTCCCGGCGGCGCATACTCAAAACGCAAGAAATATAAATCCTCTCCACAACCTTACAAAATCGTAAGTTTAAAAACCAATTTGTAAGCCAAAACTAAGGCATCCCGTTTCATTTTTTGTTATAGTAGCAGTAACAAAGGAGGTAACGCAAATGCCATTATTACAAGTCAATCATTTAAAGAAAGTATACACTACCCGCTTCGGCGGCAATAAAGTAGAAGCGCTTCGGGACATCAGCTTTACGATTGAACAGGGCGAATACACTGCAATTATGGGTGAATCCGGCTCGGGAAAAACGACTTTGTTAAATCTGTTGGCGTCGGTTGACCGCCCGACTGACGGGGAAATTCTCTTAAACGGCAAAAATACCGTATCTATTAAAGAAAGCAGCCTGGCAAAATTCAGGCGGGAGCATTTGGGGTTTGTGTTTCAGGATTTTAACCTGTTGGATACGTTTTCCTTAGAGGATAACATTTATCTGCCGCTGGTTTTGGCCGGAAAAAAATACGGCGAAATGGCGCCGAAGCTTGCAAAAATTGCAGGGCAGCTGGGAATTACCGATTTGCTTAAAAAATATCCTTACGAGGTGTCCGGCGGGCAGAAGCAGAGGGCGGCGGTTGCGAGGGCTATGATTACGGATCCGGATATTATTTTAGCCGACGAGCCGACCGGGGCGCTGGATTCGCGCTCTTCGTCCGGGCTTTTGCAGATTTTTTCGGATATCCATGCGGCGGGGCAGACGATATTGATGGTAACGCACAGCGTAAAGGCGGCAAGCCATGCGGGCCGGGTGCTCTTTATTAAGGATGGTGAAATTTATCATCAGCTTTATCGCGGGAACCTTTCCAATGAAGAAATGTATAAAAAGATCTCCGATACCTTAACGGTATTACTGTCAGGCGGTGAGCGGCATGAATAAGAAAATGTATGTTTCCCTTGCGGTGAATAATATTAAGAAGAATAAAAACGTATTTCTCCCGTTCGGGTTATCGGCGGTGACGATGATCGCGCTGTTTTATATGATTTATGCGATTCAGGATCAGACGTTAAAGAGCGAAGGATTTTATGGGATTGCAAGCGTAAATCAGGTTCTGAGCCTGGGCGTTGGGATTTGCGGGATTTTTGCGGCGGGCGTTATTTTTTACACGAACAGCTTTTTGATGAAGCAGCGGTCAAAGGAACTTGGGCTTTACAGTATCCTGGGTATGGAAAAACGGCATATTGCAAACGTACTGTTCTGGGAACTTGCGCTTCTTGGGATTGGCTGCACGGCAGCGGGGCTTGGGTTCGGTATCCTGTTTTCCAGGCTGATGTTTTTGCTGCTGTTGAAAATGATGAAGTTTGGATCTGTGATTCCGTTTGGTATTTCGGGAAACGTTGTTTTGCGCACGGTGGTTCTGTTTGTTTTGGTTTTTGCAGCGGGTATGCTGCGCAATGCGCTGATGCTTACCCGTATGAAGCCCATTGATTTGTTAAAGAATGAAAGCCGCGGGGAGCGTGAGCCGAAGGCGAAGTGGCTGCAGGCTGTCCTTGCGGTGGTATGTTTGGGGGCGGGGTATGCAATTGCGGTAACGACGGAAAATCCGATTCGGGCTATGGCGGTGTTTTTCTTTGCCGTGATTTTGGTTATGGCGGGGACGCATCTGTTGTTTATGAGCGGAAGCGTTGCAATTTTAAAGCTGCTGAAAAAAAACAAGCGGTATTATTTCCATAAAACACATTTTATTACGGTTTCCGGCATGATGTACCGTATGAAACGAAATGCGGCAGGGCTTTCTAATATCTGTATTTTAAGTACGGCGGTGCTGATTGTGCTTTCAACGACGATTTCTCTGTATACCGGGGTCAGCGATTCCGTGAACCGTTCGTATCAGAGGGATGTGCAGACTTCGTTTCTGTGCCCGACGGAACAGATGCGTATTGCAGAAGCAGAAAAAGCCGGCATGGAACCAAAAGAGGCTTTGGTTGAAGCGGATGTGGAACAGGCAGTATCGGAACATGCAAAAAAATATGGCGTTGACGTTTCCAATGTATTTGAGAAATTCAGCCTGTTTTTAATTTCAGAGGAAGCGGGACGAAATGTGTTTACGCAAATATCTGATCCGGGCGGGGCTTTGGACGGCGCGGTGATGGTGAATATTGTTACCCAGGAGGAATACAACCGGTATGCAGGCGACAAGATGCAGCTGGAAGAACTGCCGGACGGCGAAGTGTGGATTTGGGACAGTGCGGATCAGATTGGGGACGGGGAGACGTTTACTATGTATGGATCCGATTTTACGGCAAAGTATCTTCCGCAGGAACAGATGCAGGGACAGGATATGACGCTGTATCTCGACGACGATTTCGGAGTGATTGAAAACAGCTTCCGCTGTGTTTTTATGATGGTTTCAAACCGGCAGGAGCTGGAGCGGCTGACGGATGACATGCATCTGTTTTGCGGCAGGGATCCGGACGGCGGGGTGGCGCAGATGGAGTATCAGTACTGGTTTGATATCGACGGCGGCGGGCAGCAGCGGGGACCGTTTTTAAATACGCTGCGCGACTGCCTGAACCGGGCGGGGATTCCGCATGTGGCGACGGTCGGCAATAAATTTGATGATTTGGAGTATTTTGAAAAGCTGTATGCAAACCTGTTTTTTATCGGGCTGTTTATTGGGACGATGTTCCTTTTGGCAACGGTTTTGATTATTTATTATAAGCAGGTATCCGAAGGGTTTGAGGACAGGAGCCGGTTTGAAATCTTACAGAAGGTCGGGATGGATAAACGGGAGGTTAAAAAAGTTATTACAACGCAGATTTTACAGGTGTTCTTTTTGCCGCTGCTGCTGTCGTGCGTGCATATCGCGTTTGCGTTTTTTATCGTAAGGCGGATTTTAGCAATTATGGGCTTTGTGAATGTGGGGCTGTTTGTGGGATGTACGGTGGTGAGCATTCTGGTGTTTGCGGCGGTGTATGGGATCGTTTATTATCTGACGGCGGGAGCGTATTACAGGATTGTGTATGGGGAACGGTAGATTTTCTGTTTTGAATTGCTTGACAAACTATGCCTTGCGTGTTAGAGTGTTTGAAAAGGTAAATGCGGTGAAAAAGAGAGTACGCAAAAGGAAAGCCGGCAGAGAAATCCCTACTGCTTTGGTGAGAACCGGGCGGGGCTGTGAGGGGATGGCGGAAGGTTTGCGGAAGATGGCTTTGGAGCAGACGGGATGAACCGGGGGTTCGGATAATCTTGTACAGGTCCGCCTGTTATAGCGGGAGCGTATGGGTTTTATGTACGCGCTGAGGCTTATATTGTGAGATATGGGCGAACAGAAGTGGTAACGCGGGAATATGCCCGTCTTCATGGGATAATGGAGGCGGGTTTTTTTGTGGGGTATCAAGAGCGTGCTGTGTTGGCAAAGATCCGTCAGCCAGAGGGCAGGGGATACGGCTGTCGCTGTGTAACCGGATTAAGCGGCTCTAGAGTATCCCCTGCAGGTTTTGGGCTGCGGACGCAACCGCCGGAAACGCGCCATCCATGGCGCACTTCCGGCTTGCCCTG
>CAMSEJ010000044.1 GCA_947057405.1 uncultured Roseburia sp. | reverse complement strand
AGATCATGCCATGTGACTGGAGTTCAGACGTGTGCTCTTCCGATCTCTGCCTGAGTAAGCATCCCCTGTCTATACATACTCTCCAAACGTTCAATCTGTACTAATGAATCCAGAGCCTGTGTCCACTCCTGGGCTCCGAGCAGGCCTGCATCTTCTTCAAAAGCGTCCTGTATAGCACGCTGCCTCTTTTTAACTCTGCTGTTCAGTTTTCTGATACACAATATATCTAAGAAAACACAGATGCTTACCAAAATCACTCCGGGAATAAGGTTCTTATCCAGATCAACAAAGATACACAATGTAAAACCAAATGTCAGAAAAAAAGAAAATGCTGCACCAAATATCCATCCCATATAAAGGCCTCCTACTTTTTTGTCCCAATGTCTGCATTATCTGATACAAACTATTATTACAATCCTAAAAGCTGCCTTTTTTTTGACTCAAATTCTTCCTGGGTTATAATTCCGCGTTCACACATATGATATAGCTTCTCTACCTGATCCAAGCTTCCGTCCCTTTCGCCTGACGATGCCTGTGTCGCATTTCTGAAAGGATTCATCGCTTTATAAATCAAACTTACTATCCCTTTCGCCATACCATACGGAGTCAGTACATCCAATATCTTTGTCGTTGTCTGAATTATAATATGCTCATGTGTACCTCCTTTACTGACAACAGATTGAATTTCTGATAGCCCAAATGCCAAAAATGTTTCGTCCTTAAGCATCCTATAAACAAATACAATCCTTTTATCTGTTAATACAAAAACACCTGGCAGTTTATCCTTTTTTCCGCCATATACATTGCCAATAACTGCATTCGTCGGTGTGATAAAAATGACTTTTTCCTCATTCCAGAGCATACTCTCAGCTCTTTCAATTACTTTTTTGCTACCAAATGTATGAATTTTATACTTTTTTAAAGCTGATTCTATGTCTGTTCTCATTTACATTTCCTCCTTAAAAATATATATATACATTATACAGTAATCTTCAAAAAAAGTCACTACCCTACATAGTTATTTAGTTAAATTATTCTCTTATATATGTACCCCCTCTGCTGCCTGAGACATAGCGGATTGCACTGCAACGACCAGATTGTTCACAACGCCATCCAAATCCATATTGGAATCAATTTTATTATGATTGATCATTTCTACCTTAATACTTGCTGTTGTATATCGGTTTACCACATCTCGTTCTGCCATATCCCTCAAATATTTTATCTGTTCATTCGTAATATCCAATGCCCCTGCTATTGCTGCAGTATTCGCTGCCGTTTGTCCGGTATTTGCTGCTGTCTGCCCCAAATTCGCTGCTGATTGTCCAATATTTGATCCTGGCGTTCCTACACCGCCTTTAGCCTCAGTATGATTGCTTCCTTCTACACCTATACCGGAAACCTCGTATGCGTCTTTTTGATACTTTTCTCCAATACCATTTCCTGCATCTTCGGTCATCCCCGAAAAGAATTCCGATACTTTCTGAGCCCACGCATCGCCTGTTGATGCACCTTGTTCAAATGCATTTTCAGCCCATCCTTCTTGAAAGGCCTTATACGTATGAAATCCTTTATTAAATTGATCGGATATACTCGTATAATCTTTTTTGTTATTTGCTTCCTCCAGTGCCTTTGCCGCATAATTACTTGCAGCTCCTTCTATACCGGAATAATCAAAACTAATAAAAGGAAGTTTGTTAAGCGCTTCACATATTCCTGCTACCGTAGTTAATACAGTTGATAACAAACCATAAAACCATCCTTTAATTGACGAAACAGCATTGTGGAAAGCAACTGTCATATTATTACCTCCCAGGCGCCAATAATTATATTACTTATTAGCATCCCCAGATTCCAAAATGCAGCAATAACAACACTCAAACAACCACCAATAATTCCCAGTCCACTCCCTGCAGCACCGGTCGCTTTTGCAATTGCAGCACATGCGGCATACAAAAGGGAAATTAAAAAAATTATTGCCATTACAATTAACATGATAGGATTCATCCGCATTACAGCGTTTAAGATTCCTGTAACAATAGAAAGAGCTGTCAGTGCAATTTTTACCAGAATAACCCATCCATAATATATGGCTAATGCTGTTACAATACCATAAATGATGGGTGCTATAACAGACCAGTTCTCCGTCATAAATTCATAAATAGACGTTACCAGCCCTAGCACCATTGAAGCTATATTTATAACTGCTTCAAATGTAAAAATAATTACACCCATACTGCTTTGAATTCCAGCAGAATTATTCAACGCCTCCATTAATCTCTCTATTTTTCCAGTAAAATTCTGTAAGGCTTCACTACTTGCAAGTTCTGATATTCCCTGCGAAATAGTATTTATAAATGTATTTATCACATCACTATTTGCAAAATCATATATCTTTTGTATTATTGAATGAAATGCCATTTCTGCAGAATTTCTGATGGATGTTCCAATTTGCTCCCAATTTGCGGGTATCTGATCAAATGCGACATCAATACTATCTGCTGCATCAAAGACCGCATCTTTAATAACACCTGCTGATACCCCTCCCTCAGCCGCCATCTGTTTTACTTTTTCAATTGGCAAGTTCATATAATCCGCAATTATTTGAAGTAATCCCGGAACAGTTCTGAAGAATTCTTCAAATTCCTCTCCATACATAATACCTGTCCCAAATATTTGCGATAATTGTTGGACTATTCCCTGTGAATCTGCTGATGAAATATCTTCAATTGACAGTTGCTTTTGCAATAAGTTAGAAAAGTCAACTACTTCTTTTGTGCTGCCAAAAGCATTTTGTGCATTATTTCCGAATTGCGTCACAACTGACGCCATTTCCTCTATAGAATTTCTTGCATCCTGTGCTGACAGATATACTGTATTTACCAATTCACTGCTATTCATAGAAGATTCTTCAAATTCTTGATTCATTTTTCCAAGTTCTTCTGTTGTCTGCATAATTCCACTTGACATATTCAATGCATTCTGCAAATTATCAATTGAAATCAATTCTACAACAGATGTTTTAATAGCGTTCATAACATGGTATACATCGTTCCATGCCTCTGTATTAAATTTTCTTTCAATCCGTTCATGCAGCTCTTCTACTGGTCCCACCGCAGCGCTTGCAGAAGCCTGCAAAATTTGTACCATAGCACCCATTTGCGCAAGCACTCTATCACCTCCCTCTCTTCCTGGCCGCCGCTTTCATTTTCCTCTCTTCCTTCCTATCCTGTTCTGTTTTCAACTGAATCGCCGCTACCACAAATGCTTTTTCCTGCTCATCCATTTCCAAAAATACGGACGGCAGGATATGTAGTTTCAGAAGGGCATAATATGCATAATTTGCTTCCCAATCCCCTTCCGTTATCAGTTTTTTCCCTCATTCACCTTTTCCTCGAAGCTCTTTGTAAACCCCTGGAACTTTTGCAGCCACTCTCCAAGCTGGTTATACTCGCCCGGATCGTCTACCATCTGGAAAACCAAATCTTCCGGTGTCATTACACCGTAAGAATCCTGCAGCTCTTTGTTGTATAAATCCGGATATACCGTAGATGCCACAATCATCTTTGCCAGATATTGGGATGTATTTAATTTCGGCCGGAACAGATTCGGCTTCCCTTTCACCTGCACTTCTATTGTGCATGATTCCCGCAGTTCCTCATTTTCTTTAGAAGATATATGCTGAAACTCCCATTCCAGAGGTTTTCCGTTCTCATCCACCATGCTTTTTGTCGGAGCATATCTCTCATTCTCCCTTATTGTCTTGTTTGCTTTTAAAAATAACGAAAATTTTGACATGTCTTTATCCTTTCTTTCTTAAAAAATGTGCATAAAAATACCCGCTTACTTTGAATAAGCGGGTATTTTAAATCATAAAATTACCGGATTTTAAAGCTAATCGCTTCTTCACCGGCACTGAACCTGATTAACAATTCGTCTGCAGACGACGCGACTGTGTCCGGGACCTCAAACAGGATTTCACCTGTTCCCTGTGTCAGCGGATTCAAATTGGAGTCATGCAGATCCTTGCTGTATCCCAATAATTGCGTTGAATTAAATTCATAGCCATCCGCATATAATATCCTCGCATAAACAGCATCACCATACACGAAGGACGGCAGAAATGTGTTGGATTGTTTTCCGTTGTTGGTCACCGTTACAAATACCTGTATATATTTACCGCCTTCATTCTGCGGTCTGTATTCGATATAGTTTTCGGAAATGGATTCAATCAGCTGCATATCTGTAACCGATACATCCCATTCTCCTAACTGTGCCGTTTCTCCCATATTGTATATCGTTTCTTCCTGCTGCTGTTCCTCTTCCTGCGTTTCCGTCTGCGGTATCTGTGTCTGCTGCTCCGTTCCTGCTGCGCCTGAATCTACAGAGGCCTCTGTCCCGGCCTGTGTCTCAACGCCTGTACTGTCCGACGTGCTTTCTTGTCCGGTGCTTCCTGTGCATGCTGCAGCAGATATGCATAGTACGGCACCTAACAATATGAGCGATACTTTTCTCCTCATATTTCACATCCCCTTTCTATATATTATTAATAAGTGTAATATATGAAACAGATAATGTCAATATTTATGCCGTACTTTCTAAATTTGCCGCAGCATACTGAAAAAGCCTCCTCTTTTCTACCGCAAGCTAGTTTTGATCCGCAGCAACTCCTGCCAGCTCGTTAAATGTATCGCTTATCGAGAAATCTTCAAAGGTAAATTCCATCTCCTCGTCCAGATATTCACCGTCTGCATCAAACTTGGCCAGAATACCGCCATCTATATTGCAGTCCTTCAAAATCACTTCCTGACGTCCTGCTGCACTGGACGGATCGTTGTTGATTACCTGGATTTCAAAATAAATGTCCTTCCCGTCGTTTTTATATTCTTCCATCATCTGACGAAAAAGAGAAGTATTGTAATGGAACGTTGCCGAACCGGTCCCTTTCCAACCGCTCGCTTTATTCCCCTTTCCCGTTTTTCCTAAAATCGGGATCTCTGTCTTTGTTTTTTCAAATTTGGCTTCCAGGCTAATAGCCTGCATAAAATTTAAACGCCTGTCCCCTATTGTCACATAACATTCTGCCAAAGACGCGGATACCGTGTCCTTTGCAAGCATAACCGAATTTGTTTTTGCCTGTGTTTCTGACATTCCCTTTCACCTCACCTTTCCATTAAGCAATCGTAATTGTCATGTACAGCTTTGACATTGCATTTACAACCGTCACTGCACTCTCTACAACAACCGATTTTTTTGTATCACCTGCAGATACGGTAACATCTGCCTCGCGGAATTCCTCAATTGCACCAATCCGCTGCAGTTCCTGTCGGTTTTTCACCAGATCCGACCAAAGTGCACTGCGTCCTGCCGCATCATTCGGCACTTTCCCCAGATATTTTCTGTTAAAAAGAACCGCATCGTCATTTCCCAGCTGATCAATAACCCGGATTACCTGGTTATCCTTAAAAATATCCCCCATAGCATCCGTTGTCGTCACCATAGTATTAATATCTTCCAGAACACGAATGTCGGCATTTACTTTATGAAACACAAATTCCCCTGCTTCTATGGCCGCCGCCAACTGTGCCTGTGTATAATCCGTATCCAGCGTATATTCTCCATCGTAAACCCGGTTCTGACAGGAAGCATTGACGGCACATCCCGCCTGTGCGCCTGTCGTCCAATAAACTGCTGCTGCCGCTTCCGGATATACTGTCTTACCGTCCGTATCGGTATACATCCCGTCTGACACTTTGTTTTTTACACTGATTACACCCAGATAATCCGCCTGATTATAATCAAACAAAACCAGCTGAAACTTCATACCCATCTCATCCCGCAGCCTTTTATTAAATGCCGCAAATAATCGCTTAACTGTATCGTCTTTTGTTACAATCCCCATTGTATGAAATGTATAAGATTCGATCTTGTCCGCATATGCCTGATAAGACGAACCGTCCGTCGTACCGTTTGTTCCGCCCGAAAGCGGCACGCCCGCTGTCGCCGCAAGAGACGCATCTTTTTTGAATACAACATAATCGTTATCCTTTAATTCTGCCGCGGAATGAACCGTCTGCATATCCACTTTCCCGGCATCAAGATATGTCATTACGTCAAATGCAGATGCATCGTCTATATTTACCTGGATACTGATTTTGATATCATTTCCGCGTGATCCGCTGTAACGCGCAGCCGCGTAGTCATTCGACGCCTTTTCGCCGCCTCCGTTTAACCGATATGCGTACAGCACACTCGCATTTAAAAACAGATCCCGCAGCCCCTTCATCCTGTCATCCGTACAGGGATATCCGAAGATTTTCTGCGAATCTTTCTGAAATTCTTCACTGGTCACCTGAAATACCTGATCCTCTGCACCCCAGTCCAGTTCCAGCGGTATTGTTGCACTCCCTCTGTCTGACAATGATGCGGACGCGCGCGCCGCCGATACAAAATTAATATATGTTCCCGGCAAAACCTTATTCTGTGCCAGAAACGTTCCTCCACCCAGAGCCATACTATATCACCGTTCCTCTCATAAAATTTTCAACCATTCCTTCCGCTTCCGGAATCGTATACCGCCCGTCTTCCTCTAACAGGCCTTCCAGCAAATCCCGTATACCTTCAAATTTTTTGGCATCTTTCAGCTGTTCCTTTGTAAATAAAATCTCTTCTGCTTCCATTCTGCCACCTAACCTTTCACATTTGTGCGGGAATCAATTGTTCCCATAAAACTTTCTTCCTTTTTCCCGTATGTAAAGCAGTCATAACTGACGAAAAAACGCAGCACGCCCTCCTGTATTTCATACTGCATCTGTGTCCCGCGCATCAGGCTATCGAAAGCCTCAATATATTTCAAACAGGAAAACATCTGCTCTGCCGCACGGCTGCATTCTGTCCTGCTGTTTTCTGCTTTCGGAAAATACCGGATGCAGAATGTATTTTTCCGGAACAGCCTGCCGCACGGAAACTGCTTTACGGACGGATTTTTACAGGAAATCAAAAAGCAGGGCCCATACATGTCCTGCTCTTCTTCCAACAAAATTCTGTAATTTTCACCAAACACCTTTTGCAATGCCAATGCAATGCCTTCTGTAATCGCATCTACCATTTTACTGCCTCACTCCCACCTCCGTTGTCTTTTTTCGTCTTCTTCGTCTACCTCAATATAACCACCTTCTTCCATACAATAGTCACCAAACCGGAGGACATTTTAATACGCCCGCCATTCTACAAAAAATACCAGAGGATTTCTCTCTCTGGCATTTTTCGTATCATAACAATATCACAGTATTATTGTGACATTCAATGACATCTTTCCTCCTTCATTTCAAAATGATTTAATGCACTGTTGTGAATTCTGTGAATATGCCTGATTCCGATATGAAGTTTATCTGCAATTTCCTCCCACTTATTATCCCTTAAGTACTTCATAGTCAATACGGTCTTTTCCGTCTCATCCTGCATCGCTTCAATGGAACGCTGTACCTCGGTAATCCGACAGACGGCCTGCATACGAGCCTGTATGATTTCCTGTATAAAGCCTTCACACTGTACAATATAATCCGACAAATCCTTTCGTTCCGTTCCAGCCGGCAGCTCCGACAATATCCGCCCCGGAAAAAGCTTATGCATCCGTATTTCCTTAAGCTGTTCCTCCATGCGCCATGCCTTTTGCCTGTACATTTTGTAACTTAACAAAAGTTCTTTTTTCTCCTCATTCCGGTTCTGCCCTGCAATTTGTTCTTTCATGTCTTTTTCCATATTTTCCACCTTTCTCTTCTGCTAATCTTTTGACAAACCACCACTTTAAGTGAATATTATGTATAAAAAAATCTCTTACACTTTTTCTTTTGTATATATTTTCAGGCAAAAGTAATATTACATATATACGTCGCATATGTCAACACTTAAAGTGATGATCTAAGCCGCAAGATTGATAAACCTTCTTTTTTCGTATATACTAAAAGAACACCAAACACCGGAGGTTTTCAAATGTATGAGCAAAAATTTAATACCATATTCGCAAAACGCCTACGGTATTACCTGAAAAAATGCAATATGACGCAACTGGATCTGGCAAAACAATTAGGCGTAGGCACGACATCCGTTTACAACTGGTGCAACGGAATCAAAACGCCGCGTATGGATAAAGTTGATAACATGTGTTCTATTTTTCACTGCAGACATGCCGATTTAATGGAAGAAAAACCGGATGACCTGTGCAGAGATGAATTTCCTCCCGAAATATACGCCGCCGCCCACGATATGATGGAACTCAGCGAAACCGATAAAAAAACAGCCATTGACATGATTCATTTTTTATATGAAAGGGGAAAGAAAACAACCTGATTTCCCCTACCCAAACCCTCTGCCTTATGTTAAAATAGACTCCTCAAAAGAATCCATATTATATTTTTTGCAAACTGCCCCATACTATCCTAACAGGCAGATTTTCTAAAATATGATATCAGCCAGCAGAAAGGAGTAACCTATTATATGAGAGACTATGCAGAGGAATTTAAGGATGACATAAAGGCGTTCCAAACCGCCACCGACCAGTTCTACGCGGGAGAGATGACCGTAGCGCAGTACAAAGGCATTTCCGGCGGCTTCGGCAGCTATGCCCAAAGAGGCGGCAAATACGGAATGCTGCGGCTTCGTCTTTCGGGCGGGAGGATTCCGAAAGAACGGCTTCGTTTTATCACGGAATGCATCGAAAAATACGGTATCGGGCGTATCCATTTCACCACCTGCCAGACCGTACAGTTCCATGATTTAAAACCGGATACAATCTGCGAGCTGGTAACGGACGCATGGCGGCACGGCATTATTACCCGGGGAGGCGGCGGAGATTATCCGCGTAATGTCATGGCTTCGCCGTTAAGCGGGGCAAGGCCGGACGAAGCGTTTGACGTTATGCCGTATGCCGAAGCAGCGGCAGACTACCTGCTCGGGTTTATCCATACCGTGAAACTGCCGCGAAAGTTAAAAGTCTGTTTTTCCAATGACCCGCACGATATGCCGCATGCTACGTTCCGGGATCTGGGATTTGTCGCAAAAGACAATGGAACTTTTGACGTTTACAGTGCAGGCGGGCTGGGGAACAATCCCAAAATGGGAGTCTGCGTGGGACAGGATGTAAAGCCGGATCAGATATTGTATTATATCAAAGCCATGGTTGACACCTTTACCGCTTACGGCAACTACGAGCAGCGGGGCAGGGCAAGGACGCGTTATATGCAGGACACGCTTGGAACGGAAGATTATGCAAAGGCTTATCAGGAAAAGCTTGCGGCAGCAATGCAGCAGGAAGACATAACGCTTTTTGTGAACCGGGAAGAAATCACCAAAACAGGCAAAGGAACCATTTCACACCCGCGGGCTGTAAAACAGAAACAACCCGGGCTGTATGCCGTTTCCTACCACCCGGTCGGCGGCTGCCCGTCTCCTAAGAAATTAAAGGAAATTTATGACGCCATTTTGCCTATGGAAGACGTAGAACTGCGCCTTGCGCCAAACGAAGGCATGTATCTTGTCCACTGTACGGCAGAAGAAGCAGAAAAACTGATTGAACTGACAAAAGACAGCGCCGCAACCGCGTTTGAAGCGTCGGTCGCCTGCATCGGAAACCGGATCTGCCAGGTCGGCGTGCGGGATTCGCAGGCGCTTTTAAATGCATGCGTCGATGCGGTGCACCCCCTGGGATTTGCCGACGGCGTGCTGCCCAAAATCCATATTTCCGGCTGCCCGTCTTCTTGCAGCGCACACCAGATTGGATCCATCGGATTCCGCGGAGCGGTAAAACAGACGCCGGACGGACCGAAGGCAGCTTATGCCATGTTTGCAGGAGGATGTGAAACGCTGGGGAAAGAACGGTTCGGGGAGGATGTCTGCGTGATGGCAGAAGAAGATATCCCGAAGTTTTTTGTCGAACTGGGACAGCGGATTGCACGGGAGCATTCAACCTATGATGCATGGATTGTAGACCACCGGGATGAACTGCTTGCCATTGCAGGAAAGTACGCTTAAAATTGCCGCAAACGGGGCTACAGCCCCGTTTTTCCGGCAGGATGTCATTTATTCACGAGAACCTCAATCTCACAGGAGTGTTCCTTCGTCTTTCTGTCATAGCTTATCGTCATACGGCCCCGATCCGATCCGGTCCAGTAGTTGCTGATCTGGTTATCTGCCAGAGCACACACCACAGATCGTGGATTGTACATTCTGTCTCCGGCTGCGGTATGGTATCCGTCATACCAAACAGCCAGTTCTTCCCGCGTAATGCGCGGATGCGGAGTCTTACTGAGATACGTTTCGTAAAGCCGATCCACTTCACTGTCCGAAAACCCAAAGTATTCACTGACGGTCTGATCAAATACAGCCTGCAGCATATCCCACAGCTCCCTGCCGAACCCGAAATCCATATCCGGATATTCTGTTTCCAGATCCCGCTTTATCCCCTCGGAAATGCGCCCGATATACGACGCATAACTGCTGCAGTCCTGGACATACGGCTGAAATCAATATACACTACAGAGTGTCGGTTCAAATGCACGTTGTATTCTTCCGACAGCGCAATCTTAAGTGTATCAAACAAAGCGCCTGCGTCTGCCGCCTTTCCAATTAAAAACATATCCATACGCCATTTCTTCCTTTCCTGAACGCATTTAGCTGCGATCTACTACGAAAAAGCCCGCAAGCAAATGCTCACGGGCTTCCTGTCATCATTACCCGGCTGCTGTCCGAAAATCGGACAAGCCGGCAAATGACCTTCTAATGCAGGAAAAGGGACTTGAACCCTCACGACATTGCTGCCACAGGCACCTGAAGCCTGCGCGTCTGCCAATTCCGCCATTCCTGCATAAAACTGACAAAAAGTATAATACTCTCTTTCCGGTAAAAAGTCAAGAGGAAATTAAAAATTTTTTTCAAAAAATTTTCTGCGTTTTGCGAAAAAAATTGTTGACATATGGCGTATGATTTGCTATTATAAATAAGCCGTCAGCAGAAACTGGCTGCATCTGCGGAAGTGTCGGAACTGGCAGACGAGCAAGACTAAGGATCTTGTGATGGTTAC
>CAMSEJ010000043.1 GCA_947057405.1 uncultured Roseburia sp. | reverse complement strand
AGATCATGCCATGTGACTGGAGTTCAGACGTGTGCTCTTCCGATCTTCATATCACACGTTTGACACCTCCATAAAAAAACAGTCCGAATACGGATTATTGTAGTATAATCCGTATTCGGACTGTTGTCAATCCTTTTACATGGTGATCCATCCAAATACATTGGCAATAGAACTGAATAAAATGATAACAATACATACAGGAGCCAGATACCGCATAAAAAAGCAGTACATCTTCTTACGCCGAAATCCGGAAGACTGCTCCACTTCCTCTGCAATCCGCTTTAAGCCCACCACCCGGGTTACCAGCAGGCAGGTCGCAAGCGCCGCCACCGGCATCATCAGCGAATTTGTCAGAAAATCAAAAAAATCCAGAATGGACATGCCGAGAACGGAAATAAAATCCAGCGCGCCAAACCCGAATACGGAAGCCGAACCGAACACCAGCATAATAATCCCCATCAAAAGCGCAGATTTCACCCGGCCAAAGCCAAACTGATCCTCAAATGTGGATACCCCCGATTCCGCAAGGGAAATCGCGCTTGTCAGCGCCGCCAGCAGCACCAGCAGAAAAAACAGAATGCCTGCCCCGGTTCCAAACCCCATGCCCGCAAATACTTTCGGCAGCGTAATAAACATCAGGGAGGGCCCTGCCTTTAACATATTCGGATCGCCGCCGGAAAATGCAAAAACAGCCGGGATCACCATAAGGCCCGCCAGCATGGCAATCGCCGTGTCAAACAGCTCCACCTGCGCCGTGGATTTTTCGATATCCACATCTTTCTTTATATAAGAACCATACGTATACAAAATTCCCATGGCAATCGACAGGGAGTAAAACATCTGCCCCATCGCGGCTACCACCGTCATCCAGGAAAAATTTTTAAAGTTCGGGATCAGGAAATACTTTACCCCTTCCCAGGCGCCCGGCCTGCTCATCGAATAGCCCGCCACAAACACGGCCAGAATCACAAGCAGGGGCATCATAATCTTAGACACACGCTCCACGCCCTGCTTTACACCCGCAAACAAAACGGCGGCAACCAGCGCCCCGAACACCAAAAACCATACCCAGGCGCAAAAACCCTCTGACAGAAAGGCTTCAAAATAGCCGTCCTCCGCCAGCGCCGCCGTACTGCCGCGCACATATTCTATCAGATATTTTACCACCCATCCGCCGATTACGCTGTAATAAGGCACAATTAACATCGGGATTACTGCGTTAATCCACCCGCCGAACCGGAACGGAACGCTTTTGCCGAAGGCGCCAAAGGCCCCCACCGGGCTTCTTTTTGTCATGCGCCCCAACGCCGTCTCCGATACAATCAAAGCGTACCCGAACGTCAGCATTAAAACGAGGTAAGTCAACAGGAAAATGCCGCCCCCGTATTTGGCCGCCAGGTAAGGAAACCGCCAGATATTCCCCAGCCCGACCGCCGAACCGGCAACCGCAAGGACATACCCCAGCTTCCCGGAAAAGCTCCCGCGAAATCCTCCCGCCTGCGGCGTATCGGATTGATTCTCTTTCTTCATAATCTGCTCTCCCCCTTGGACATGTATTAATTGCTTTATCATACCATGAAGAATACACAAAAATCAATCCCCTTCTTCATCCGTCTACTATCCCTCTGCGCCACATGTGTCGCCATGGCCGAATTCATCAGCGGCAGCGAGGAAGCCTTTGTCGCCGAAATGAACCAGAAAGCCAAATCCCTCGGCATGAAGGACACCACCTTCGTCAACTGCTGCGGTTTAGACGCGGACGGCCACATGACTACCGCTTACGACGTGGCGCTGATGTCGCGGGAGCTTACGGTGCGCCATCCCGAAATCCACAATTACTGCACGATCTGGATGGATACCATGACCCACGTAACCGCAAAAGGCGAAAAGGAATTCGGCCTGACCAACACCAATAAGCTGATCCGCCAGTACGAATACGCTACGGGTTTAAAAACCGGGTTCACCGGCATTGCTAAATACTGTGTTTCCGCCACCGCCGAAAAAAACGGGATGAAAATGATTGCCGTCATTATGGGAGCGGAAACCATTCCGAACCGGACGAAGGACGCCATTACATTATTAAATTACGGCTTTTCCAAATGCCAGATTTATACGGACGAACACAAAGACGCGCTGCCCTCCCTTCCGGTTAAACGGGGGACTCAGGATGCCGTTTCCCTTGCGTTCCAGACTCCGTTTCAGTACTTAAACACCAACGGCGCTGACCTAAATACGATTGAAAAAGAAATTTCTCTGCCCGATGCCGTCCCGGCCCCGGTCAAAAAAGGCGATAAGGTCGGGGAAGCCGTCTACCGGCTGGGAACAGAAAAAATCGGCTCCGTTCATATCATCGCTGCCGAAGATATTACAGAAGCCGCATTTTCGGATTATCTTTTGGATCTGCTGAAACGTTATTTTGCCTGAATTAATTTACGGTGACAAACCGGTGCGTCCGCTCGGCTTCTGCCCTGGTTTTTTTGTACCAGTAGTAGTCGCCCTGCCCTTTGCCGTAATTTTGGATCTCCACATCCACGTCGTAATAATATGTCACGCCGCCCACAACGGCATAATTCCAGGAATGCGGCGGCTTTGTCCCGTTCCGGTTCAGATAATTGCCGCTGCAGATGCCTGACTCAACGCCCACATGGCTGCATAAAATCTTAAATATGGCGGCATTGTCCGTACAGACGCCGATCCTGCGCTCCATACACCATTTGCGGCGGATCAGCTCGGTATCATAGCTGTAAATCAAATCGCCGCTCTCCGAAAGCTGATCCGTTTTTTTGCGGTAGGATTTGATCTTCTTTTTGGAAGAAGCCAGTTTAAAGTAGGTTGGGTAAGAGCCTGCGCTGTAATAATGCACATGTTTCTGGTTCACAGTCATCCAGTGGTAGATCCGCCTTACTTTTTCATCTTCGCTTAAGGAATCCTTGATCCCGGCTTCCCTGCAGATCTGCTCCGCCATATAATCCACTTCCATATCTCCGGTCAGGACCGGAATGCCTTTTGTATTTTCTTTGGCGGTGATTTGAACGGAAACGGTCTTTACGGAAACCGGCAGGGTGTTATCCTGGGGGATGACGCAGACCTCTACGGTGTATTTGCCTTTTTTTGCGTATTTTTTGTGGGATGCTTTGGCTTTGTTCTTTTTGCCGGGCTTTCCGTTCCACTTGTATGTAATCTGCCCGCCGTAGCTGTCCTGATAGCTTTTCTGGAACACATATTTGCCTTTTTTGTTGTAGATCCGGATGCGAACCGTAACGGGCGCTCCGTTGGTGTTTACCTGGGCTTTTATGGAAAGGGATTTACCTTTGCCCGGACAAAATCCCTTCTTGCCCGACGATACGGTCAGGCCCTCCACCATTCCGCCCTCTTCGGCAGACACCGGATGCGGCAGGCACAGGCACAACGCCAGGCAAAAAACAAGCGCCGCAAAAATCCGGGAAACAGGGTACTTTTTCATAAAATGCTTTCCTCCTTAGGTTCTTTTTCTTACATTAACGGTGCAAACAGACGCAGCACGCTCTGTACGGCGCGGATCACAATATTCCGGTTCCGGCAGAACTCCAGCGAAATCTCTTCGGATCGGCTGATGGTGTCTAACGCATCCTGCCTGACCTGCAGAACGGCCTGGGAACGATACATAAAAACACCGCATTCAAAATGCAGATACAGGCTCCGATAGTCTAAATTTACCGTGCCGACCGTAGCGACTTTATCGTCGCAGACAAAGCATTTCGCATGGATAAAGCCCGGCGTATACTGATAAATCCGCACGCCGTTTTGAATCAGCTGCTCGTAGTAGGACTGGGTCAGAAGAAACACCAGCTTTTTGTCCGGAATCCCCGGTGTGACAATCCGGACGTCTATGCCGCATTTGGCGGCATTTTGCAGCGCAATGGTCATTTCGTTGTCCACAATCAGATACGGCGTAAAAATGTAGACATACTTTTTGGCGTGGTTGATGATGTTTAAATAAATATTTTCACCGACATTTTCATGATCTAACGGGGTGTCGGAATAGGGCTGCACGTATCCGTCCTCCTGGTTCTGCTTTTTGTTGTAAATCCGCGGCAGGTAATCCAGGTAATCCTCGGATGTTTCTTTGATGTAATTCCACATCTCCAGAAACATGGTCGTCAAACTCCAGACCGCCTCGCCCTTTACCTCCACCCCGGCGTCTTTCCAGTAGCCGAACCGCTTTTTTTCATTGATGTATTCGTCGGCAATATTGATTCCACCGGTAAACCCGACCTGTCCGTCCACCACCAGAATTTTGCGGTGATCGCGGTTATTTAGAATAATGGATAAAATGGGGCGAAACGGGTTGAACGCCGCGTATTCCACGCCGATTGCACGAAGCATTTCCCCGAAATTTGGAGGCAGTGTTTTGATGCAGCCGAAGTCGTCGTAAATCAGGCGCACGCAGACGCCGTTTTGCACCTTTTCCTTTAAGACGGTCAGGATTTTCTGCAGCATGATCCCGTCCTCAATGATAAAATACTCCAGGAAAATGAACTTTTCCGCACGCCGCATGGCTTCCAGCATATCTTCAAACATTTTTTCCCCGCAGGGATAGTATTTGGTTTTGGAATTTTGATACAGCGGGAACTGTGCCCAGTCCCGGATGTATTTTGACTGCTGTGCAACGCCCGGGTCGGCGGCTTTTAAGCCTTTTATGGCTTTGGTATCTGTTTTTAAACATGCGGATACTTCCCGATGTACGGCGTCCATGCGCTTCTGTGTTTTCCTGGTAAGCTCGGATCTGCCGAACGCGGCATACAGTGTGATGCCAAGCAGCGGCAGCGCCAGAATGGTAAAAGTCCAGACCAGCTTGTAGTAGGGGTTGCTCCAGTTGTTGATCACAGTCAGGGCGACGACATAAGAAAGGACGCGGATACCGATATCGACAAAGGTAAAGCGGATGCTGAAATCGTACAGTGTAAAAAAAATCCAGGAAAACTGCAGGATAATTGCAAGCGCCACCATAAATACCCGGTTAAATAAGATGCTGCCAATCCGTTTCATAGATGCCTCCTAATGCCCTTTTTGTCTCTTTGTCTATTCTACAATAAACGGTTTAAATATACAACACCCCAATATCCTCTTTCTTTCGCTTCCGCGATCCGGACGGTGCGTTCATAAAGCCGAAGCTTGACCTGTGCCGGCGTCAGCTCCGGATGCTTCTGTAAAAGCAGAGCGACCGCCCCCGCGATCACAGGGGCGGACATGGAAGTGCCGCTTTTTACCTCATAGCCGTTTCCGCGTGCCGAACAGCTTTTGATTGCCGTCCCGGGAGCCAGAATTTCCGGTTTGACCACACAGCATTCGGTAGGCCCCCGGCCGCTGTAACCGGATTTCAGCCCTCTGCCGTGTCTGGCATAGTCGTCGATGCTGCCTACCGTGATAATGCTTTTGCACTGGCCGGGAACCGTCACGCTGTTTTTCCCCGGACCGTTGTTGCCTGCCGCCGCGATAACGACAATCCCGTGGTTCCAGGCTTTTTCCACCGCCGCAATCAGATTCTCCTTTTCCGTTTCGTCTGCCGACGGCAGCATGCCGACCGAAATATTTAAAACGCGGATATTGTATTCTTTCCGGTTTTCAATGATATCGTCGATGGCCTTTACCACCTGGGACGTATTGCCGTTTCCCTTACGGTCTAACACCTTTGCCACAAATAAACCCGCCTCCGGCGCAATCCCGGTATATACTCCCCTGCCTGCCCTGCCGCTTCCGGCAATAATGCCCGCTACATGCGTGCCGTGCCCGTTGTCGTCGTAAACGCGCGTCCTGTTCTGGGTAAAGTCTCTGAATTTTAAAATGCGGCTGTCAAAATCCATATGGGGGACAATCCCGGTGTCCATCACGGCAACCGTGACGCCGCGCCCGGTGTACCCGTTCTGATGCGCTTCCTCTGCCCGTAATTTTTTCCGAACCTGGTCCATCGCAAAAACCCTTTTCTTTTATTTTATGCGTCTGAATCAGGGGAGTTCCAAATGCCTATACCAGGCGGATATAGCGGGAAGAAACATATCCTTTTACCATACGTCCCTTTTTCTTAAACTGTACCAGGTACCAGACCGATCCGTCGGGCGCCTTCACCTGGCCGAGAAGGGCCACCTTCTGCCCTCTTTTTAAAGTTGCAATAATTTTACCCGAATTTCCTGCCGTTGCCCGTACATTTAAAACGGAAGCGGTCACCTTTCCGGTCTGCGTTACAACAGCCTGCCCGTTTTCCTGATTTGCGCTTCCCAAAAGCAGGCTGTTATACACATAGCCGCGGATTTTGCGTCCGTCTGCCATACATGACACATAGCTCCACTCGCCGCCGGATTTATCCTTTGCCGCGCAGAGAACGGTCACGGCCGTTTTGGCGTCCAGCGTAGCGACAATGGCATGGTTTGTCCCGGCATGCTTGCGGACATTTGTCCGGGTACGCACCCTTGCCTTTCGGGCAGACGGCATCTTCGTCTGTGTCCTTAAAATCTTGGAAAACTTCCCGTACACGGTTTGTCCGCCCGCGTTGGTATAGGCGCGCACCCTGTAAAAATACTCCTGGCCGGCCGTCAGGTTCTTATTGCAGAATGCAGCCATTTGGGGATTGACGTCAATTACCTTTTTGTATTTGCCGTCGTAAATCATGGAACGGTAAACCTGGTAGCCCGAGACATCCGGCTGTCCCTGCCAGGAAATATTAACGCTGTTTTTGGTTGCGGCCCCGCCCTTCATGCCCGTCACCTTCGCCGGAGCCACAGCCGCCGATGCCGCAAGCGGCAAAAAAACCACCGCCAGCACCATGCAAATCAACATCCCCATCCTTTGTTTTTTCGTCGTACTCATAACTGAAATCACTCCCTTTTTTATTCGGCATTCCGGATGAAAGCGCTTTTAGGAAAATTCCGAAACTGCCTGTCCTATCCTGTTATTTTATGCCTGCCGGCAGGCATCGTCAAGCAAAACGGCCATATTCATAATATCTTAAAAAAGCTGTCCCTTTCGCAGGCGCACAGCAGCTCTGCAAGCCCTTCATACGACGCCTGTCTGGCCTGCACCACCTCTTTTATCCCGCGCCCGCTCAGATATTCCGTCGTCTTCGTCCCGATGCTGTAGCATCTGCCGCAGAGCGCCGCGTCTTTGCCCGCCGCGTCCAGAAAACGCCCGGCCGAAGAGGCGCAGGTAAACAGCACGCCGTCAAATCTCCCCTCCTGCCGGATCCGGGCAAAATCCGGCGTGACCGGCCTGTTTTCATATAGTTCGAGTTCTTCAAACCAGCATATTCCCGCAAGCGCGCTTTGCATATGATGATCCGCATTCACCGCTTTTACGTACCGGACGCACTCTCCTGCCGTTACCCGCTCTTTTAACGCGTCCAAAAGAGCGCCGCTGTCCGATACCTTCGGTATCAAATCGGCATACAGCCCGAAGCGCGTCAGTTCCTCCTCTGTCTTTTTCCCAATCACCGCAATCCGGCAGCCGGACAGCCGGCGCAGATCCAGCCTGCTGTCCGCCATAGCCCTAAAAAAAGCCTGCACGCCGTTTTTGCTGGTAAAAACAAGCCAGTCCGTCCCGTTTAATTCTTCCGCCGTCAGACGCCGGTTTGTATACGCAATCTCCCCGACTTTCAGTTCCTGCACGCATGCGCCCCGTTCGCGCAAAAGTTCCGCAAGCCGCGTGGTTTTCGTCCCGATTTTGGGAATCAGGTAACGTTTCCCAGCCAGCGGCCGATGCAAAGAGACGCCGAGCCGTTCCCGCAGCATAACCACATCCCCGACGACAATCACCGCCGGGGCGGCAAGCCCCGCTTCAGCGGCGTCTTTTGAAAGATGCGCCAGATCCGACACGCAGACCTTCTGATCCGGCGTACCGGCGCGGGAAATCACGGCCGCAGCCGTTTCCCTTGGCATGCCGGCTCCCATCAGCCGCTCCGCGATTTCGGCCGTCTTGCTTAACCCCATCAGAAAAACGCAGGTATCCCGCCCCGCCGCCATTGCCGAAAAATCAATGTCCGCCAGTTTATCTTTTCGGTCATGAGCCGTAACGACATGAAAGCCGGACGCCGTCCCGCGGTGCGTAACCGGAATCCCGGCGCAGGCGCAGGCTGCAACGGCGGAGGTGACGCCGGGGATCACGGCAAACGGCACGCCATGCTCAGCCAGGTAAATCCCCTCCTCGCTGCCGCGCCCGAATACGTAAGGATCCCCGCCCTTTAGGCGGACAACCGTTTGATGCTCCATGCTTTTTTGTACCAGCAGGCAATTGATTTCCTCCTGCTCCATCGCATGGCTGCGGTTTTCTTTTCCCGCATAAATCAGTTCGCAGCCGTCCGGCACTTCGCTTAACAGTTCCGTGGGAATCAGCCTGTCATACACGATACATCCCGCGCTTTGGACCGCTTTTAAGCCCTTTGCGGTAATAAGCCCCGGATCGCCCGGCCCCGCGCCGACCAAAAGCACCGTTCCCGCAAGCCTGCGGCGGATACCTGCGGCGGCTTCTTTTGCAAGACGCTTCGGATCCGTCCCAGAAACGGACAGCTTTGCCAGGCGGCTCCCGGTTTCATTGCCAAACATCGCCAAAAGGCTGTAGCCGCCGTCTTTTTCCTTCCTGCAAAACGCTCCCGCGGGCAGATGGCAGCCGCCGCCCATTTCCTGTAAAAACAGGCGTTCCGCATCTGCCTCGTCCGCGCTGTCCGCGTCGCTTAACGCGTTTAACAGATCAAGAAGCTCCGTATCCCCGTTTCGGATTTCCAGAGCCAAAACGCCCTGCGCCGGGGCGCAGACCACCTCGTCCAAATCCAGGTACTGCGTAATCGCCCGGCGCATCCCCAGACGGTGCAGGCCCGCAGCCGCAAGCACAAGGCCGTCGAACGCTCCCTCATACATTTTTTGAAGGCGCGTGTCCACGTTTCCGCGGACGCCTGCTATATTGAGATCCGGGCGCAGGCTCTTTAGCTGAATTTCCCTGCGTTTGCTTCCGGTTCCGATGACCGCGCCTTCCGGCAGTTCCTGCAGGGAACGCGCTTTGCGCAAAACCAGTACGTCCCTCGGATCCTCCCGCTTCCAGGCCCTGGTAAACATAAGGCCGCAGGCGGGGCAGACCGGCATATCTTTCATGCTGTGTACGCCGATATCGGCGGTTCCGTTTAAAATTTCCGCTTCGATTTCTTTGACAAAGATACCTTTTTCGCCAAATTCCGCAAGCGGCTTATTGAGAATTTTGTCCCCGGACGTGCGGATGACGCGGAGCGTAAACGTATGCATGGGATACGCCGCAGAAAGCCTGTCTCTGACATACTCCGCCTGTGCAAGCGCCAGTCTGGAACCTCTTGTGCCAATGATATACCGCATAATCTCTCCCTCAAATCTGAAATAACTGCCGCACCATCTGTTTGTACGCTTCCTGCTCTTCTTCGGTATCCAGCCGTTTTAATTCCCGGATAGGCTCCCGCATCAAACGCTGCAGCGAGGCGTTTAATACTTTTTTCAAAAGCTTTTGCTCCCTTGCGCCAAGCTGCATTTTCCGATCCAGATATGCAAAGCTGTCCTCCGCAATGGCGCCGCACCGCTGCTGCAGGGATTCAATGGTGGAATCCATCCGGCTTTGCATAAGCCACGCCGCCGTTTCCCGCACATCCGCCGCAATCCTCCCCCGCCCCTGTTCGGCCAGTCGCCTGCGTTCCCTGTAATTTCGGGAAACGGTTTCCTGCAGGATGTCCAGATCGATAAGATGAACCAGCGGATCGTCTGCATATGCCGGATCGATATCGCGCGGCGCCGCCAGATCCAAAAACGCAATGGGCTTTTGGGGGCAGAATTCCTCCCGCCGCACGACAAAATGCGGGGAGGTTGTTGCCGAAATTACAATGTCGCAGTCCGTCATGGCCGTATAACGGCTCTCATATGAAATAATTTCCGTTTCCGGAACCTCCATGCACAGCCGCGCGGCATGCGAACGGGTGCGGCTGCAGGCAACAATCTGCGCCGCCCCGTATTCGGATACATACTTGACCGCCAACGCGGCCGTTTTGCCGCTTCCGATCACAAGCGCGCGCTTCCCGGCAATCCCGCAGTACTCCTGCAGCATGCGGATTCCCACGTAACCTGCGGACAGCGGCTGCGCGCTGATGTTTAGCTCGGTTTTGATCCGCTTGGCGCAGGTTACGGCGTCCCGCACGGTGCGGTTTAATTCTTTTCCGGCATATCCCATCGTCCGGGCATAATCAAGCGCTTCCTTAACCTGCCCCAGAATCTGATCTTCGCCGGGCACCATGGACTCCAAACCAGCCGCAACCGCAAACAGATACGCTATGGCTTTTTCGCCGTCCGTTTCGTTCAGATATCTGCCGGTGTCCGCTTCCGGAAACATTTCCATATAAATCCGGCGCATCTGCGCTTTCTGCCCTTCGTCCGTATAAAAATAATACGCTTCGCTGCGGTTGCAGGTAGAAAGCACCATGCACTGATCGACGCCTGCGGCTTCCGCCCTGCCGAAAAAAGCAAGCTTCATCGCATCGGTAAAAGAGATTTTGTCGCGCACCGAAAGCTTTGCTTCTGTGTAACGAATCCCGATACATGCAAACTGCATGGCCTACACTTCCACCCGGTTAAAGGTGATGCCGCCTTCCAGCACTCTGGTATTGCGGTAACCGAAATATTTCAGGCGGTTCTGCAGCAGGTACGCCCGTTTGCCTTTGTTACAGACCAGAAGGATTTTTTCATTCGGATCAAGCCCGTCCACAACGCCTTCCACTTCCGTTAATTCCAGGTAAGGCGCGCCCGCAATCGACGGCTTTACGCAGGCGTCCACAATCCGGTAGCCGCCCGCCCCTCCTGCGGCAAATTCTGCCGGGGTAATGGTTTCAAGGGCGCCGGATATTTTGTTTCGCAGGATATTTAACGTATGCGTAAACGGATGGATTGCGGTGGAAAACGGCGGCGCGTAGGCAAGATCCAGATCGGCCAGACCGGTGAGCGTGCCGTTTAGCATTATGCCTGTGACCGCGATATCAACGATTTTATCGACTGCCCCGGCGCCGAATACCTGTATGCCAAGCAGCTTTAACGTCGGCCTGTCCGCAATCATTTTTATAATAAACGATCCTGCGCCCGGATAATAGTGCGCTTTGTCATCCACTACCGCAACCACGCTGACCGGCTCAAAGCCTTCCGCCTTAGCCTGCTGTTCCGTAAGCCCGGTTCTGCCTGCATGAAATCCGGGCAGCTTGCAGACGGCCGT
>CAMSEJ010000042.1 GCA_947057405.1 uncultured Roseburia sp. | reverse complement strand
CTCCCACTAAGTGTGGAATACATCTGCCAGAAAGCATTTTTCAAACACGCTCTAAACTGTCACAAAATTTTCACTTCTTTTCCGATTTTGGGGTTGATCCGGGGCGGGCAGCTTTGATAATATAATATATAGCCTTTTTACTTAAGACAAAAAAGAGGAATGATATATGTTACAAATAGCAATATGCGACGACGTAGTAGAGCAGACCTTTACGCTGCAGGAATACATTCGCAGATACTGTGAGAGCAGCCGCGCCACATACCGACTCAGCATATATACATCCGGAGAGGAATTACTGTTCCATGCGGAAAAGCTGGATATTATTTTTCTGGACATTGAAATGCCCGGTTTAGACGGTATTGAAACCGGCAGGAAAATCCGTGCAAAAAACTGCAAATGCAGGATCATTATGGCGACGGTCATGGTAGAGCGTATGCGCGAGGCATTTTATATTGAAGCATTTCGCTTTATTGTAAAACCGTTTGAACAGGCGGAGGTGGAAGAGGCGCTGCAGGCATGTATGAGGCGGGTACTCGGAAGCAGCTGTATCTTACTGTACCACAACCGGATTGCATATGAAATCCACCAGAGTGAAATCCAGTATGTCGTAACATTCGACAGTTACTGCGAATACCGGGTCAAGGATAAAATGCTGCGAAGTGAGGATTCGTTAAAGGATTTAGAGCATAAGCTGGATCCGCGGCTCTTTTACCGCGTCCACCGAAAGTATATCGTAAACATGGCACAGATAGAATCTTACCGGAACGGCATACTGCGTATGAGAGATTTGGAGCTTCCCGTATCAAGAAGGCGTAAAAAACAGTTTGAACAGGCATTTATGGAATTTGATCTGAAATATCGTTAACGTGGGACGATACGGCCCCCGCTCAGAGCGTATTTGAAACATGCGTTCCGGCAGATGCATACCGCATTAAGCGGGCGCACCTCTGCCGGAACGCATTTTTTCAAACATGAGCCAAACGTCACGCAATCGGCGTCTCGGTCATAACTTCTGCCCCGTTTAACGCAGACAGCGCATTGCTTTTAAAAAGCTCTATCGTTTCCGCTTCGCCAAACGCCGTAATCACATATCCTCCGCCCGCGTCAAGTATCACAAGCGTATCTGGCTGCCCGCAAATCCACTGCCTAGCCAGGATATTGCTTTTCACCGCGTCCACAAACGCTTCCGGATCCGTACCGTCCTTTAAGCGGTAAGCCGCACCGGTAAACGTGTTTGCATTCATCATATGCACCATAGAAGCGGCGTCCTCAATTTTTTCCGCTTCGCTTTCTGGCATGCCAAGCACCGTGTCAAGCTCGTCTGTTTTGGTCAGATCAAATGTCCCGGGAGCATCCATCACCGCATTTTCCTGATCCCCGCCGTAATGCGAAAACAGCTCATCCTCCTTGTAAACACCGGTTATTGCGCTCAGTACCTCCAGTGCGTCTTTGTATTCGGGAGCAGACTGCCCGGTATCCGCTTCGGACGGCTCTGAGCCGCACCCGGGTAAAATCAGTACTGCCATTGCGATTGCCAAAATACGAATGAATTTTTTCATTGCAAACCTCCTTTTATTTCCTGCCTGTTTCATGACTCATTATGCCTCTTTCTGCACAAAAGTACTCCGTCCGGTTCAGAATATTTAAATTTACTCCAATTCAGACGTACAGTTCGGACAGCGCACCGCCGCGATTGCAATCGTGCTGCAGCAAAACGGGCAGGTCTTTGTAGTGGGGGCCTCCGGCTCTTTTTCCTCTTTTTTGATCAGCCGCGCGCTTAACCCGTTTAACCCCTTGATCAGCATGAAAATGACAAACGCCGTAATCAGAAAATTAATCACTGCCGTGATAAAATTTCCATAATAAAGCACCGGGGCATTGTCCCCGCTTCCAAGCTTAAGCGCTAAATTAGAAAAATCCGTCCCGCCGAAAATCCCTAAAACCGGCGTCAAAATATCCTGGTTCAAAGACGTTACAATCGCCGTAAACGCCCCGCCGACAATCACGCCGACCGCCATATCCATCACGTTGCCGCGCATAATAAATTTCTTAAATTCTTCAATAAACCCTTTTCCTTTTCCCATCTTTTCGTTCCCCTTTTTTATTTTTCTGTCTGTATTACCCCAAAATTTCCCGCCTTTTGCAGATTTTTGTTCCATCCGCTTTTAGCCGCATCCAATTACCGGCAGGATGTGCTGATTGACTCAATCGCGACCGCCCCGCCGCGTACAATTTCAATATGCCTGAACTTGCTCCGAAGCAGCGCAATCAGCTCATTGTTCCTGCGCTCCGTCAGCTTGCATTCCAAAAGCACGCTGTCTTTGCCGATATCGGCGACCTGCACGTCAAATACCTGCGCAATCTGGAACACTTCTTCCTTGTCCGCCGTTGTGCAGCGCAGTACCTTTGCAAACAGAATTTCTTTCATATGCAGCGGCACGTTGGTCAGGTCAATGACCTTAATGACTTCTACCATGCGGTTTAGCTGCTTTTTGATCTGCTCAAAAGTAATATCGTCGCTGGCAACACAGATTGTCATGCGGGACACCGTTTCGTCCTCGGTCGTCCCCACGGTAAGGCTCTGTAAATTATAGGATTTGCCGGAAAACAGCCCGGAAACCTTTGCGAGCACGCCCACGTCATTTTCTACATAAAGTGCAATCCATCTGTTTTTCATGTCCGTCCCCTCCTATTTCAGTATCATCTTGCTCATCGGGTTGCCGCCCTGTACCATAGGAAGCACAAGCTCGTCGCTGGATATCAGAAATTCAATGACGGTCGGCGCGTCGGTATAGCTTTTCGCTTCGGCAAGCGCAGCCGCGATTTCCGTTTCCCGTTCCACGCGGATGCCGTGCGCGCCGTATGCTTTTGCAAACTGCATAAAATCCGGCAGATACGGCGGACACGCCCCGTTCGGCCCCTTGCAGTTTGGCGGGCACGTTGTGCGACGGCGCAGACAGGTCGCCTCGTAGCGCTTTCCGTAAAACAGCTGCTGCATCTGACGTACCATGCCAAGGTACTGGTTGTTTAACAGGCAGACAATGACCGGCGCGTCCTCCGCAATGGCGGTTGCCATTTCCTGCATATTCATCTGGAAGCCGCCGTCCCCGGTAATGCAGACAACCGGCTGATCCGGGTTTGCGATTTTCGCCCCGACTGCGGCCGGGAAACCAAATCCCATTGTGCCAAGGCCGCCGGAGGTAATAAATTTTTTGTGTTCGTTTAATTCGATGTACTGTGTCGCCCACATCTGGTGCTGCCCGACGTCAGTCGTTATAATGCCGCGGTCAAACGCCGCGTTAATCCCTTCCATAACCATCTGCGGCGTCATGCCTTTGTCCCGGCGCATCTCAAGCGGGTTTTCCTTATCTAAGGCGCGGATTTCCTCCAGCCAGCGCTTTGTGTTTTTGGGTTCGGCCCATTCGTTTAATTTTTCAAGCGCCAGTTTAGCGTCCGCTACAATCGGAACGTCTACTACAACGTTCCTGGAAATCGCAGCCGTGTCGATATCAATATGTACGATTTTGGCTTTTGGCGCAAATTCGTTCAAATCCCCGGTAATCCGGTCGTTAAAGCGCGTCCCGATGGAAAAGAGCACGTCGCATTCGCTGACTGCGATATTGGCGGCATACCTGCCGTGCATACCACTGTTGCCGATATAATAAGGATGCCCGGACGGCAGCGCGCCTTTTCCCATCACGGTTGTGACAACCGGAATCCGCATGGTTTCCGCCAGCCTGCGCAGTTCTTCCTGCGCGTTGCCCAAAAGCACGCCGCCGCCTGCTAAAATCAGGGGCCTCTGGGCGGATTTAATAAGCTTGTACGCTTTTTTTAACTGGCCGACATGTACGCCTTCATTTGGCTTGTAGCCGCGGATGCTGACACTCTGCGGGTAATGCGCGTCGCCCGGCATAAGCTGGATATCCTTGGGCAAATCGACAAGCACCGGTCCCGGCTTTCCGGTCCTTGCGATATGGAACGCCATTTTAATAATTTTCCCCAGTTCCCTGCGGCTGCGGACGGTTACGCCGTATTTGGTAATGCTCCTGGTCATGCCTACGATATCGACCTCCTGGAACGCATCGTTGCCGATCAGGCCAAGCGGCACCTGCCCGGTAAAGCAGACCAGAGGGATATTGTCGTAATGCGCGTCCGCAAGCCCCGTAATCGTATTGGTAGCCCCCGGGCCGCTTGTTACAAGGCAGACGCCGACCTTCCCGGTGGATTTGGCGTAGCCCTCCGCCTCGTGTATCAGCGCCTGTTCGTGGCGCGGAAGCACCAGCCGGATATCCTGCTGCTTGTATAATTCATCCATCACATCCGTAACCATGCCGCCCGGATATCCGAATATCGTATCCACGCCTTCTTCCTGCAAGGCCCTTACAAATAATTTTCTTCCCGTTATATCCATCTGTCATCAACGCCTCCTAAATTTATTGTAGTCCGAACAGATTCCCGCCGCCCGGCAATCCTATTGCAGCCCCAATGTCTTCAGTATAAAAATCCAGCCCGTCAGTGTAAACGCCGCAAGCAGCGTGGTCGCAGCTACGACGCTTGCCGTCAGTTCCCCGTCGTTTCCCATATTTTTTGCCATAATATAACAGCTTGGCGTCGCAGGCGCAGACAGCATAATCAAAATCGCAGTCAGTTTCTCCCCGCGAAACCCAAGCCAAACCGCAAGCGGAAGAAATACCGCCGTCTGCCCAACCAGCTTTAAAAACGAAGCCGCAAGCGTCGGCTTTATCTTTGCTAACGCCTCTTTTCCTTCAAATCCCGCCCCCATGGCGACAAGCGCTAACGGCGTCGCCATTTTGGCAATGCTTCCCATCGTTTTATCGATTATAACCGGAAGCCTGATATGCAGCATCGCTGCCAGCGTACCAAACGCAATCGCCAGGATAATCGGGTTTTTGGCAATGTTTACGGCTACTTTTGAGATCCGGGACACGCCCGCTTTCCCGTCCGCCGCCCCGCCTTCAAACGTCAGCACAAGAACCGAAAAAATATTGTAAAGCGGAACTGCCCCTAAGATCATCATAGGCCCCATCGCAGAACTGCCGTATATATTTTCAATAAACGCCAGGCCCATCACCGCCGCGCTGCTGCGGAACGACGCCTGCACAAACGCCCCGCGCATGGACGCCTCTTTTAAAAAAAGCTTCGCAAGCCCCCAGACGCCAAAAAAGCACGCCGTGCTCGCCGCCGCACAAAACAGTACATATCCGGCGTCAAACGTACCGTAAATATCTACGGAAGACATGTCTAAAAACAGCATGGCGGGCAGCGTAACCGTAAAATTGAACCGATTGGCGGCCGCCACAAACGCATCGTTTAACATCCCGGTACGCCTGCATACCCACCCGACTGCCATGACAAGAAAAATCGGGACGGTTACATGGATGCTGTAGATAAAATGTTCCATGTTATCCTCTTTTTTGATACGTGAGAAAGCGGTATTCCAGATCAAAATACGTCTGCTCCTCACTCTCCTTCGTAATCTCCCATTCCGGCAGCTCGTCCAGGTTGGGCACATACGTATCCGCTTCATATATATAATCAATCTTTGTGACATACGCGGTATCGCACTGATCCAAAAGCATCCGGTAAATGCTTTCCCCGCCGATCACATAAATATCTTTACTTTCATACTGCTTTAACTCATCCAAAAGCTGCTCTTTTGTATGTACGACAATGGCGTCCTTTACTTTATAATGCGGATTGCCTGTCAGTACGATATTGGTTCTGTTTTTCAGAGGAAGGCCGTTCGGAAAGCTCTCAAGCGTCTTTCTCCCCATGACGACAACCTTTCCCGTCGTTGTCTCCCGGAAAAACTTCATATCGGACGGGATCCGCACCAGAAGCTGGTTGTCTTTTCCGATTGCCCAGTTGTTGTCCGCCGATAAAATCAGGTTCATGCCCTTCCTCCTTTACACCGCAACCGGAATGTCTTTTATCTGCGGTCCGGTCACATAATCTGTCAGCCTGACGTCGTCCGCCGTAAACTGATAAAAATCCTTTATATCCGGATTTAACCAGAACTTCGGCGCCGGATACTGCGTCCGTCCAATCAGTTCTT
This sequence comes from uncultured Roseburia sp., assembly GCA_947057405.1. Taxonomy (GTDB): domain Bacteria; phylum Bacillota; class Clostridia; order Lachnospirales; family Lachnospiraceae; genus Roseburia_B. The sequence goes on along the minus strand of CAMSEJ010000042.1, from coordinate 5,294 downwards.
TTACCAAAGGGATATGCCTGTCATAAATATGCGCGTCCGCAATCACATGTACAAGCTCGCCCGCTTGCATGCCGCAGACCTGCGCCAGCATATGAAGGAGCACGGCGTACTGGCAGACATTCCAGTTGTTTGCCGTTAAAATATCCTGGGAACGCTGGTTTAATACAGCGTTTAATACCAGCCTGTCCTCCCCCTTTTTCTGCGTAACGTTAAACGTCATACTGTACGCGCAGGGGTAGAGGTTCATTTCGCTCAAATCCGCATGCACGTAGAGGTTCGTCATAATCCTACGGCTGAACGGATTGTTCTTAAGATCATAAATTACCCGGTCGACCTGATCCATCATGCCTTCTTTGTACCGGTGCTTTACGCCCATCTGATAGCCGTACGCCTTGCCGATCGAGCCGGATTCGTCCGCCCATTCGTCCCAGATGCCGCTGTTTAAATCGTGGATATTGTTCGACTTTTTCTGCCAGATCCAAAGCATCTCGTCCGTACAGCTTTTGATTGCCGTCCGCCGCAGCGTCAAAGCCGGAAATTCCCTGGCCAGATCGTAGCGGTGAACCACTCCGAATTTCTTAATCGTATATGCTCTCGCGCCGTCCTCCCATTTCGGGCGAACTTTTTCGCCTTCCGTGCTGACGCCGCCTTCTAAAATTTCCCGGCACATTTCCACAAATAAAGTATCTGCGTAGCTCATAAAGACCTCCTCAAAATAAGCCTTCTTTTACCTGAAAATTTATTGTAACGAATTTTGGGGAAAAACGCAATAAAAATTTATACTTGAAATCTGATCTCTTCCATACTATGATGGTAAAAACAAAACTACCAGAAGAGGAGGCTGCTACCATGGAACAAAACCTGACAACCGGCAACGTACCGAAAACCGTCCTGTATTTTTCACTGCCCTTTTTGCTGTCCTATTTTCTGCAGACGTTATACGGCATGGCGGACTTATATATAATCGGGCAGTTTAACGGCGTAGAAAGCACGACGGCAGTTTCGGTCGGAAGCCAGGCTATGCATATGCTTACCGTTATGATTGTCGGGCTTGCCATGGGCGCAACCATCCAAATCGGCCGGGCAGTCGGCGGCAGGAAGCAGCAAGAGGCCGCACAGGTAATCGGCAACACGGTCACTCTTTTTTTGTGCCTGTCCGCCGTCTTAACGACAGGATTGCTTTTCGCCGTCAAACCGCTTACCGCCATCCTGGCAACGCCCGCCGAGGCAGTCGCCGATACGGTTTGCTACCTTACGATCTGTCTGATCGGAATCCCGTTTATAACGGCTTATAATATCATCAGCGCCATGCTCCGGGGCATGGGGGATTCCAAAAGCCCCCTGTATTTTGTTGCCGTCGCCTGCGCCGCAAACATCGCCCTTGACTGCCTGTTTATCGGTGCAATGGGCCTTGGCGCAGCCGGAGCGGCGCTTGGCACAACCGTATCCCAGGCCATAAGCGTACTCGTATCCCTAGCCGTCATGAAAAAGAAATCCATCGGCATCCCGCTTTCTCCCAGAGATTTTCGTCCCCGCAAAGCTACCATGGCAGGGCTGTTAAAAATCGGGATTCCCGTCGCGCTGCAGGACGGCTTTATCCAGATTTCATTTATTGTCATTACTGTTTTTGCAAACAGGCGCGGGTTAAACGACGCCGCGGCAGTCGGCATCGTTGAAAAAATCATCGGCATATTATTTCTGGTCCCGTCCTCTATGCTCTCTGCCGTATCAGCGCTTGCCGCCCAGAACATCGGGGCAGGCAAACACGACCGCGCCGCCCTTACGCTTCGTTTTGCCTCCTCTGCCGCCGTCTTCTGGGGAATTGCCGCGGTTGCCGTTATGCAGTTCTTTGCAGAACCGTTTATCGGTCTGTTTACGGATCATGCCGATGTCATTTTGTCCGGAAGCCAGTATATGCGCGGCTATGTATGGGACTGCCTTCTTGCCGGGATTCATTTTTGCTTCAGCGGCTATTTCTGCGCCTACGGATTATCCGGCGTTTCGTTTTTACACAATTTTATTTCCATCCTGTGCGCGCGCATCCCGCTCGCATACCTGGCCTCTGCATATTTTACCTCCACGCTCTTTCCGATGGGCCTTGCTTCTACAATCGGCTCCCTGCTCTCCGTCCTGATCTGCGTGGGAGCGTATGCATGGCTGAACAAACGCCGTTTTCTCAACGGTGCCGGCAGCTGACTCAAAAAAAGCCAATGGGTATTCTTCTCCCATTGGCTTTATGCGGCAGCAGAGATAAACTCCGCATTCCTTACTTGTCCTTCACAGAATCCTGCAAAATCTGCTCCATCTCATCTTTTGCCTTCTCTTTTGCGCCGTCGTCCTCTATCGTCTTCTCACCCTTACTGGTAAACTTATTCACAAAATCCGGAACCATATCCAAAATCTTCGTAATCCCGTCCTGATTCTTCACATTGACCAGCTTCGTCGTCCCGTTTGCAATAACAAGCACCGCACTCGGCATAATCTTACCGCCCATACCGCCTCCGCCGTTATTCTTGTCTTTTCCGGTAAACACGCCTGCCCCGACGCCGAACGAAACGTCAACCAGAGGAAGAATGATCGTATCCCCGATATGAACCGCCTCCCCCACAACGGTTTTTGTCGTAATAAAACTGTCCATTCCTTTAAATAAAGATTCTACTGTCGCACGAAATGTATTTTCTGTCATAAAAAGCCTCCTGTTATCTGAATTTTAAAATAAACTGCATTGCATTTTTGTCCCGAAACAGCCGTATCAGGCAAAGAACCACATGATACAAAGACATCCTTCCCCCGAACGACAACACCCCTCTGATATACGGCTCATCCGAAACAAAATCCGGATAAACACAGGCGTCGTACCGATACAGCACGGGCAAAATGCTGACCGCTCCCGTCACAATTCCCGTCAACGCCGGATCTCCGGTAGAAAAATCAAATCCGCCCACCATATACTTTGGCTCTAACCGCGTCACAATATACGTAATTTCTTTCCATATATGTCTGACTGCCATATGGTTCTTTTCATCCAAAGCTTCGGCTTTGAACCGGGCATATTTCTCTTTGAAAGTACGTGTGCTTCCTGTCCCTCTTTCCTTTTGATCCCCTGCCCGTTTTCTGCGGGAAGCCTTCTTCTTTGGCTCTGCCCTTCCCTTCGGGCGGACCTGTCTGCGCCGCCTCTTCGATTCCGCCCGTTCCTTTGCCACGTCTCCCTGTTCTTCCACGACAGCCAGTTCCGACGCTTCGGATCTGCCTTCCAAAACAGCCGGTCCCGACGCTTCGGATCTGCCTTCCAAAACAGCCGGTTCCAACACTTCCGCTTCCCTTTCCAAAACAGCCGTCTCCGACGCTTCCGCTTTCCTTTCCAAAGCAGCCGTCTCCGACGTTTCCGCTTTCCTTTCCAAAACAGCCGTCTCCGATGCCTTGGCCTTCTCCCCGGAAACAGCCGTCGCCGTCACATCCGCGTCTTTTTGTCCGCCGGACAGATCCGGGTTCGGCTTACTGTATCCGCCGCCCCGGTCCGCCGCGTCCGATGCGTCATCCTGTCCGGCTTCCTTTCCCCCAAACGACCAGTGAAACCACAGAATGCCGAACCGTACCTGCGGCACAAAGCCTTTGACGTCAAATTCCAGCCGGAAAATGCCGGACAGCCACCAGAAGCGCCCGAATAAAGACACCTCCTCTTCGGCTTCTCCCCGGATTCGGTAAGAAACGGGATAAAACAGGCAGAGTGCCGCCAGTACCAGGATGATCAGAAGCAAAATCCCGATCGCCGTTAATATTGTCAAAAGAATCCTCATATGCCCTGTGTTCCCCTCTGATCCAGATAACGCTTTACGTCGAATCCTCCGGTTGCATGGTATACGTCATGAATGATATGCCCTGCCAGCTCCAGCGCCTCGTCATAATTCCCCGCCAGTCCGATTACAGAAAGCCCCTGCTTAGGATAATGCTTCTGCATAAGCTCCCAGGACGGTATAATATCCAGAAGATTTTTTTCATTGGAAGCAAATGTAATTACATACACGCGCAGCTGCCCGGCCCGGTGCATAATCTTCCATTTTACCTTCCGCTGCCTGTGTCGGACGCTCTTCCCCAAATATAACTCTTTATGCCATTCCATGCAAAATCCCCGTCACTCCCATCCGTCTTTATCAGAAATACTTATGGCTTCCCCATAAATTACTCTTCCTCAAATCCAGGTATTCGTTGTACGCTTTCTCTAATATCTGCTTTTCATTCGCAAATTTCAGCAAATGGTACGCCTCATGAAATTTGTAATACCCGGAATCCGCAAAATATTCTTCCCGCTGTGGTTTACTGTAATAACTGTCGGCCATCATCAAATACCAGTGCACTTCCTTTTCCACCGTATCTTCCGGTACCGTAAAGGAATACTGGCTTTTGCCTACATATTTAATGATAGATGCTTTCGCACCGGTTTCTTCCAATACTTCACGAGTGGCTGTTTCTTTGTATTCTTCCCCCGGTTCCACGGTCCCCTTGGGTAACACCCACCCTTCGTATTTGTTCTTATAATTCTTGTAAAGCACCAGAATTTTGCCACGAAAAATTACCACACCACCACAGCTCGTTGCTTCTATCATTGCAATACCTCCTGATGTGGTTGTAAACTTAAAACTAAGTATAACTCTTTTTCCGATCACTTGCAAGAACTGTTGCAGAATTGGTTATCTAAATTATTTATCCGCCGTAATACGAGTCAAAAATCCGCTTTGCCGCCGGAACCGCGTACATGCCGCCGCTGCCTGCCCCTTCCATTAACACCACCACCGCAAGATCCTCTTTGCCGTCCCGGTGCGCATACCCGGTAAACCACGCGTGGCTGTCCCCCTTATTTGTGCCGTACTCCGCCGATCCCGTCTTTCCGTAAACCTCATATCCCGTCCCATTAAGCGCTCCTGCCGTCCCGTTTTCCACCACTTCCTTTAAAAACTCCTGCAAAACCGCTGTCTCTTTTTTTTCAAACAGCTCCCCGTAAGGCGCCGGCTCGTATTGCTTTACCGTTTTGCCGTCATACGTTTTCGTTTCTTCCACGACATACGGCCTCATCAATACGCCGTCGTTTGCAATGGCGGCGGTCAGCATCAGAAGATGCAGCGGCGTCATTAACGTCTTTCCCTGCCCGATTGCGGTTTCCATCACTTCGCTGTCCGAAGCGCCGGGCTTAAGGGCAAAGCTGCTTTTTACCGTTTCGATTTTTTCTGCAGGCAGAGCCGTCTGGAACAAAAAGATCGGAAGAGCGTCGTGTAGGGAAAGAGTGTGGTACCTTGTGT
>CAMSEJ010000041.1 GCA_947057405.1 uncultured Roseburia sp. | reverse complement strand
AAACGGCAAAAGGACGGCGCATGGATAAATCGGGACATTGTGTCCGAAGATTTTGTCCATAATATTTATGAGCTAATGGAATGGAATGCAGACTGCCGGTACAAGGTACTCGGCCGTGTTGCCAATTCGCGGGAAGGGCTGGTTTTGGTATTTGACTTAGAAGATGCCATTCTGTTCGCCCCCGCCCCTGTAGAAATTAAAAACCCGCAAACCGGAAAGATAACAAAGAAACAGATACGCTACTACCCGGACATATATAAAAACTGTATCGGCAAATCCTATACAGATTATACCATGTCCCGGCAGGTCAACCTGTTTGAATATCTGGAAGAATACGCAGAACCGGTTACCGTCCCGCCGCCCCAGCATTAATCAAATACATAAACAATGGATTTTTAGACGCATTTCAGAATCAAACGACGCAAAGGGAAAAATATGAACACAAAAAAACCTCTCCCGCCAGGCAAACTGTGGAACGGCGGGAAAAAGAAGGTACGGCTTGAGCTGTCCTTTTACGGAAAATGCAGTTGCATGAATATCGGCAAAGACGTCATACGGGTGCTTGGTGCACCGCCTTTCATCTGCCTTAAAATCAATCCGGGCATGGATACAATCATGATCGCTCCATGCCCTGGAACAGACGTATTATCCTTTAAAGTTCCGGAAAACATCTATTTTATGCACAACGTTCAGATGCGCATCACAAGCCGCTCCTTTGTCATTGGACTTATGATAAAAAACGGCATGGATCTGTCCTGTACCTACCGAATCAGCGGGAGCTATCTGGAGAACAGCAACGTTGTGCTGTTCCGTCTGGCGAACCGGCAATTGTATGTACCAAAGCAAGTGCCTCCGCCAGCTCCCGCACTCCGGCCTGCCCGGGAGCAGACGCCCGTTCTGCCGCCCCAAACGTAACGGCCGAGCCGAACACCTCCCCGCACAAGCGGCTGACGGCGCCCATCCCTGCCATGGACATGGTTATAACGGGCCCCTTTGCATATTTGCGGTGCATCTCTTCCGTTGCCGCAAGCAGTTCTAATACATCCCTTTTCTCCTGCGGCATAACGGCAATTTTCGCAATGTCCGCCCCCAGCTCCTGCATTTTAAGAAGCCGCCGGATCATTTCCTCCTTCGAAGGCGTCTTTTCAAAATCGTGGTTGGACGCCACTGTCTTAACGCCTGCACCGCGCGCCGCGGCAACAATTTCCTTTACCGCCGCATCGCCCATAAAGACCTGCACGTCAACCAGATCCGCGCAGCCTGTCTGTATAACCGTTTTCAGCAGCTTCGTATAATCATCCGCCCCGATTTCCCGTTCGCCGCCTTCCAAAGCCGTGCGGAACGTAAACAGCAGCGGCATGTCGTTCAGCTGCGCACGGAGCATCTGCAAAACGGCGGCCACCTGTCCGTCGTCAAACACGCCCTCGAACCAGTCTGCGCGCCATTCCGCAAGATCGGCCGGAATTCCTGCCAATGCCCGCGCTTGTTGTTCAATCTGTTCTATCGACACGCCGACAAGCGGAGCGCATATTTTGGGAATCCCTTCCCCAATCTTCAAATTCCTTACGATTACAGATTTCATGTTACACCCTTTCCATTCCCGGCCGCCTAAATCCCCAAAACTTCCTTCATATGCGCAATCGGCATCTCCTTCCCGGTCCAAAGCTCAAACGCCGCCGCTCCCTGGAACAGCAGCATCCCCATTCCGTTCATTGTCCGGCACCCGGCCTCTTTCGCCATCTGAAGCAGCCTGGTTTCCGCCGGAGAATAAATCACATCCGTCACAATCAAATCCGGTCTAAAAAACGAAGCATCCGGAATATAGGTCTGCCCTTCCATCGGCTTCATACCCACGCCCGTCGCATTCGTAAACAAACAGGAATCCGCCATCTCCGCTTTCAGCTGATCCAAATCCGCCAAATCATACAGCGTCACCCTGCAATCCGTCTTTTCGTTTATTTTTTGTACCATCGCCTCGGCATTGCCCCAGAATTTATCCCGGATATTAAAAACGGAAATTTCGGCCACGCCGTCTAACGCCGCCTGCACCTGGATCGCGGAAGCAGCGCCGCCGGAACCGACAATTGTCATTTTTTTGCCGATTACGTCAAATCCGTTGTCCTCAAGCGCCCTCATATAGCCTGTCCCGTCCGTGATATGCCCGGTCAGCACACCGTCCTCGTTTACAATCGTATTGACTGCGCCGCACAGCTCTGCGGCAAGCGAAAGCCGGTCCAGATAGCTGCACACCTGAATCTTATTCGGCATGGAAATATTGGCGCCGACCATTTTCATCGCACGCAGCCCCTTTACGGCGTCCTCCAAGGTATCGTTGTCCACTTCAAACGCCAGATACGCATAATCCAGTCCCAGATGCGCAAATGCCTCATTGTGCATTGCCGGCGATCCGGAATGCCGGATCGGATATGCAAACAACCCGATCAGTTCCGTATGTCCTGTAATTCGTTCTGCCATGTCCGTCTCCTTCTTTCTATGTTATTGTTGTTATTGTTCCGAAATCTTTCTGACCAGCTCGCCGCAGATTTCACGTATTTCTTTTCCGTCCGTCACAATCGTGAAGTCCGCCGCCGCTTCGTATTTTTCGCGCCGCGCTTCCATCATCTCTGAAATGGATGCAATGTCCTTGCGTCCTTCCAGCAGCGGGCGATCCCGGCTGTCTGCAACCCGTTCCAGTATCGTCTCCGGTGAAGCGGTAAGCAAAACCACGCATCCGCTCTTTTTCATCTCCGCAACGTTTTCTTCCCGCATCGGCACGCCGCCGCCGCAGGATACCACGATCCCCCGCCTCTCCCGCAATTCGGTCAAAAGCTTCGTTTCCAGACCGCGGAAATATGCTTCCCCGTACCGTGCAAAAATATCCGGGATGCACATCCCCTCACGCTCTTCTATCAGCCGGTCCATCTCCATTGCCTCTACGGAACATGTCTTGCTTAGATAAGCGGCCGTTACCGACTTTCCGCTTCCCATAAAGCCGATCAAAAAAATATTGCGTTGTCCCAATCCTTCCATTGTCTGACTGCTCCTTTTTCTCTTTATCAATTTAAAGCGACAAATTCATTATAACAATCCGCTTTCTAAAATGCAACCATTCCTTTTCCCCGCCGCACGCTTCTGCCGGCATTCCTGTCACTTCCCGTTCAGATACTTCTCCAGTATCCGGTTTAAAACCCCCGGCTCCAGCGGCTTTGTCATGTGCGCATCCATCCCCGCATCCTTCGCTGCTTTTGCATCCTCCGCAAACGCATTTGCCGTCATGGCAATAATCGGAATCTCTGCGGCGTCCGGCCGCTCCATTCCCCGTATTGCCCTTGCGGCCCCGTAGCCGTCCAAAACCGGCATCATAATATCCATAAAGATCACCTGGAACGTACCGGGCGCCTCCCCGGCAAACCGCTCCACCGCTTCCTGCCCGTCCGCGGCAACCGTTACCTTAAGCCCGCATTCCTCAAGCATATATACTGCAATTTCCTGGTTCAGCTCATTGTCCTCCACCAGCAGGGCATGTTTTCCGGCGGCTTCTGCCGGCACATCCGTACATGCCTCCTTATGGGCCCCGGGCGCATCCGCAGGCTTTAACGGAAGCACCACCGTAAATAAACTGCCCACCTGGGGTTCGCTTTCCACATGGATTGTCCCGCCCATCTGATCCACCAGCCGTTTTGTAATCGTCATTCCCAGACCCGTTCCCTGATAATTGGTTCTCGCACCGCCCTGCTCCTGCGTAAACGGTTCAAAAATATGTTCCAGATACTCCTTTCCCATCCCAATACCCGTATCGGAAATTTCAAAGCAAATCTGCGCCATGCCGTTTTCTTCGGGACGCTCATAACACTTAAAATGCACGCTTCCCATGGGCTTATTGTATTTTAAGGCATTGCCTGCAATATTAATCAAAATCTGCTTAATATGAAGCGGACTGCCCCAAAAATATCCGTTTTTTTCCAAAATCGAAAAATCCGTTTCCAGCCTTACCTTCCTCTGATCCGCCTGACCGCCCAGGATCACCGCACAGTTTTCCAAAAGCTCTGGCAAACAGAATACCTCCATATGAAATTCCACACTGCCGCTTTCAAGCTTGCTGATATCCAGTACGTCGTTTATTAACGAAAGCAAATGCTCTGCGGAGATTTTAATTTTCTCTCTGCAATCCGCCTGCCGCACGGGATCGTGCTGATTTTTCTCCGCAATACTCAGCATCCCCATTATGCCGTTTATGGGAGTACGAATGTCGTGCGACATGTGGGAGAGAAATTCCGTTTTCGCCTGACTGGCTTTTTCCGCCGCCCGGATGGCGTCATGCAGTTCACGGTTCTTTTTTTCAAGCAGGCGGTATGATTGTTTCTGCATATACACAATCACAAACCAGATTACAAAAAACAGCGCCAGTATAATCAGGCACGCCGTAATGACATTTCTGCCCTGGTATACATAATCCAGTATATCATGGCTTTCATAAGGGATATTCATATATTGGTTGATAATGTCTTCCTTCTGCATTTCCGGCACCATCCGCAGCGCTTTTCCCATCACGCCAAGCAGCGCGGGATCCGCGTCTTTGGATGCGGCCAAAACCGCTCCGGACTGATGCCGGTAGTTTTCCCATTCAATCAAATCGGAAAACCGCTCGTTTTTGGAATGGTAATTATATTCTATCGTATTTAAAATCGTAACATCCGCCCCGCCCCGCTTGAGCACCTGCAGGCAGTCCTTTGCACTGTCACAGAACACAATCTGCCCTTCCATCCCCATGCCGTCCGCCAGATAAGCACGGCCGTTCGTAAGTGCAATGACAGGCGTATCGCCTTCCGAAATGGTATAGTCATTCCGCGACACAACCACCGCATGATATTCCATAAACGCACCGGTAAGCACGATATCCTTCTCTTTCGACAAATCGCTCGCCCCTACGTAAAAATCAATGTCTCCATTTAAAACCAGATCCTTCCAGTACACGGTCCGGTCAAGCGGGCACAGCTCGATCAAAATCCCGCTGCTCTGCTGCACCGCCTTTAAGATTTTGATATAGATCCCGTCGCACTCTCCGTCGGAATTGAGAAACGCCAGCGGCCGCGTGTCTTTGTAAAACCCGATTTTAATCGCTTCTCCCCGACGGATGAACTTTAATTCCTCCGCCGCAAAATTCTCGTGCCGCGTTCCGAAGAAACGCGCATTCAAATCCTGCTCCAGCTCCGGGAAATCCGTCTTTAACGCCCCAATTCCATAATTTAACTCCTGCAAAAGCGCATCATTGCCCTTCCACGTAATATAAAAATAGGGCGCATATGCAAATTTGCCTACCAGGCACTGTCCCTCCAGAACCTCTGTAAGGGAATGCGCCGCAATGTCAATCTCCCCCGTGCGCAGGGCATCCTTTAGTTCTTGCGCCGTTTTATATTCGTTCAGATGCGGTTCTTTGATTCCGTTTTGGCTCAGGTAATTCAGAAAATCCTTTTTTCGGACATAACTTTCCACCATGCCAAACCGCATATCCCGCATCTGCTCAAAATCCTCATAAGCAAGGCTGCTGTCCTCCTCCACAAACAGGCAGCCATAGGTATATCCGCTTGAAAGGGCCGCATAGTCAAAGATCGCGCCACGTTCTTTGGAATACTGCGCCGAGCCAACCAGATCCACCTCGCGGTTTTCTAATTTTAACAGTGCGTCGTCCCAGGTATCACACTCCACAAACGCAATATTCCAGCCCGTATAACCGCAAAGCGCTTCAAGGTATGCCGCATCAATGCCGCCGTACCCTTCCTCCCCGGAATATGTATGATATCCTTCCATCGGGAAAAATGCCACCTTTACCGTGCGTCCTTTTGCTGCGCAGACCGGAACAGAGCAAATTACGGCAAACGCCGCCATCAAAACAAACCATACCGCGCCTCTGTTCGTCCGCCTTCTGCAATTCCTGTTACCCATATACTCCCTCCTGGCATAAGTCCTGTTTTTTATTATAACACAGGAAATGTATTTTGTGTACGGAATTCACGGGGCCAAAAAAACAGAAATCAAATTTTACAGATGCATAATTCCCTGCCAACCCAGTCATAAATAAACTATATTGTGTTTAAAACTCTTTCAGAAAGGAACCAAAAGAAACTATGGAAATGACACTCAGATGGTACGGTTCGGCTTTCGACACCGTCACCCTAAAGCAAATCCGCCAAATTCCCGGTGTAACAGGCGTCATCACCACACTCTATCACACAAAACCCGGCGACGTCTGGGACAGCGGCAGCATCCGTGCGCTCAAATCGGAGGTGCAGGCGTCCGGCCTTCACATTTCCGGAATCGAAAGCGTCAATATCCACGATGCAATCAAAACCGGCGCGCCGGAACGTGAGCAGTACATTGCAAATTATATGGAAACGCTGGAAAATCTCGGCAAAGAAGACATTCATCTGGTTTGCTATAATTTTATGCCGGTATTCGACTGGACCCGGACAGAGCTTGCAAGAGTACGTCCGGACGGTTCCACCGTGCTCGCCTATACCAAACAGGCCGTAGACGCGCTGGATCCGGAAAAAATGTTCGCCTCCATCTCCGGTGATATGAACGGCGCCATCATGCCCGGCTGGGAACCGGAGCGGATGGCGCAGGTCAAAGAGCTGTTTGCCTTATACAAAGGAGTCGACACCGAAAAACTGTTCGCCAACCTGACCTACTTTCTGGAAAAAATCATGCCGGTCTGCGACAAATACAATATCAACATGGCAATCCACCCCGACGATCCCGCCTGGAGCGTGTTTGGGCTCCCGCGCATCATTACCTGCAGGCAAAACATCCTGCGCCTGATGCAGGCAGTAGACAATCCTCACAACGGCGTCACCTTCTGTTCGGGTTCTTACGGAACAAATCTGAACAATGATTTGCCGGATATGATCCGGGCATTAAAAGGCAGGATCCATTTTGCCCATGTACGCAACCTGAAATTCCATTCCCCGGATGATTTTGAGGAAGCCGCGCACCTTTCTTCCGACGGGGATTTTGACATGTACGAAATTATGAAAGCACTCTATGAAACCGGGTTTGACGGCCCAATCCGCCCCGATCACGGCCGTATGATCTGGGACGAAACGGCCATGCCGGGCTACGGGCTGTATGACCGTGCGCTGGGAGCCGCATACTTAAACGGCCTCTGGGAAGCCATCGAGAAAAATGCCCAAAGAGGAGGTGTATCGGCACATGCGTTTAAATGAGGAAGGATTAAAAGACCGGGCAGGCTGGAAAGCGGCGGGATACCGCCTGCCCGAATTTGACCGGGCAGCCGTTGCAAAGGCAACCAAAGAACGCCCGTTCTGGATTCATTTCGGCGCCGGCAACCTGTTCCGCGCCTTTCAGGCAAACGCCGTACAGGAGCTTTTAAACCAGGGCAAATTACAAAAAGGGCTGATCGTGGCGGAGGGATACGACTATGAAATCATAGAAAATATGAACCGCCCGCATGACGATTATTCGATTCTAATCACCTTAAAAGCAGACGGCAGCACAGAAAAAACGGTTGTGGGAAGCATCGTGGAATCCCTAACGCTGGATTCCGGAAACAAAGCGGATTTTGATCGGCTCAAGGAAATATTCTGTGCGGATTCCCTGCAGATGGCATCGTTTACCATTACGGAAAAAGGCTATGCCTTAACAAATGCAAACGGCGAACCGATGCCGCCGGTTGCAGCGGATTTTAAAAACGGTCCGAAGCAGCCTGTAAGCTACATCGGCAAGGTGGCGGCCCTTCTATACGCACGTTTTCAAAGCGGCCGAATGCCGCTTGCCATGGTCAGCATGGACAACTGCTCCCACAATGGGGATCGGCTTTACGAAGCGGTTTCGGCCTTCGCAGAGCAATGGATCAGACACAAAACGGCCGATCCGGGATTTCTGGAATATGTGACGTGCCGGGAACGGGTTTCCTTTCCATGGACCATGATTGACAAGATCACGCCGCGCCCGGATGCATCCGTAGAAAAGCTGCTAAAGGCAGACGGCGTAGAAGAAGCCGCCCCTGTGATCACCTCTAAACATTCGTATGCCGCGCCGTTTGTCAATGCGGAAGAATGCGAATATCTGGTCATTGAGGACGCATTTCCGAACGGACGGGAAGATTTCACCGCCTGCGGGTTCTTATTCACATCAAAAGAAACCGTAGAAAAAGTGGAAAAAATGAAAGTCTGTACCTGTTTAAATCCGCTGCACACGGCGCTTGCGATCTTCGGATGCCTGCTGGGTTATACGTCAATCTCCCAGGAAATGAAGGATCCGGATTTGCGGAAGCTAATTGAAGGGGTCGGATATACGGAAGGCCTTCCGGTTGTCACCGATCCCGGCGTGCTTGATCCGAAGGAATTCATTGATACGGTAATCAACGTGCGGTTTCCCAACCCGTTTATGCCGGATACGCCACAGAGGATTGCAACGGATACGTCACAGAAACTGGCTGTCCGGTTCGGGGAAACCATTAAAGCTTACGGGAAGGATGCAAAAAAGCTTCATTATATTCCGTTTGTATTTGCAGGATGGCTGCGGTATCTGATGGGCTTAAATGACGAAGGCCAGACGTTTCCCCTCAGTCCGGACCCTCTGCTGGAAGAGGTCCGCCCGTATGTAGAGGGGATTGTGCTGGGCAAAAAAGCGGATACCGACTGCCTGGAGCCGGTATTGCGGAATAAGAAGATTTTCGGAGTGGATTTATATGAGGTCGGGCTTGCCGAAAAAGTCGCCGACTGCTTTGCTGAAATGTGCAAAGAAAAACATGCCGTCAGAGAAGCCCTGCGGCAGCTTTAAACCGTGCGCCGAATTTTTCAGGGCAGTCACACCATACGGATTTTTTATGCATTTTAGAGCGTGTTTGAACAATGCGTTCCGGCAGATGCCGGGAATGAATGTTCAAACACGCTCCGCAATTGGCTGAACGCAAAGTTACATAGTAAAACGCAGGCGGGAAGGGTTTCAAATAACCGGCGATTGTTGTATAATAACCGCAGGAACCCGGGGTCTGAGAAAAATGGGGGGGGGTGATACAGGGATGCTGAGTGAAACGGAGGTAAACCGTGCGGTAGAAGAATACGCCGATATGATCCGAAGGGTCTGTTTTTATCATTTAAAAAACCAGGCGGATTCCGAGGATGTGTTTCAGGAAGTGTTTTTAAAGTACATGCTGCGCAAGGAGCCGTTCTGCGATAAGGAACACGAACGGGCGTGGCTGCTTCGCGTTGCAATGAATGCCTGTAAAGATTTATTGAAAAGTTTTTTCCGGCGCAATGTAGTTTCCCTGGATGTCATAAGTGAGATTGAGGCAGAAGTTTCAGACGGGCAAAGGGAAGTGCTTGATGCGGTCCTGTCTTTGCCGGAGAAATATAAGGACGTTATTTACCTGCATTATTATGAGGGATATTCCGCATCGGAAATCGGTAAGATACTGAACAAAAAAGAAAACACCGTGTATTCCCTGTTATCAAGGGGGCGCGGTTTGTTAAAAAATTTTCTTACAGACGAAACGGATTCTTCTGGGAAGGCAGGGAGGTGAAGGAATTGGCGAATAAAATACAAGATGCATTTGACAACATTCAGGCGGAACCTCACCTGAAAGACTCAACCAGGCAATTCCTTTCAAAAGAACGGGAAAAGCAAATGCGGCGGACGTCCCGTCCGGCAGCCCGGAGCGCCCTGGCAGCCGTTTGCATGATTGTGATACTGGCAGCAGGAGCCGGAGGGTATACATGGAGCCGAATCCCTGTATCTTATGTGGGAATTGACGTAAATCCTTCGATTGAGTTAGCGTTAAACCGTTTGGATCAGGTACTGTCCGTACAGGCATATAACGCGGAAGGCGAAGAAGTAGTAAACGAATTAACCTTAAAAGGGAAAAGCTATACGGAAGCAATCGATTTGATTATAGAAAGCGAAAGCATGGGCGTGTATCTGGCGGACGGGGCAGAGCTTGTTTTCACGGTAGCGGCAGACAGCAGCCGTGAGACGAAACTGAAGGCCGGAGTGGAACGCTGTGCCGGGCATTCCCAATATAAAAGCCAGAGCGCCAGTGTGGATATGGATACTGTTTCCAAGGCCCACGACAACGGGATCTCCCTCGGAAAATATTATGCCTGGCAGCAGCTGAACCAATATGATGATACCGTAACGGTTGACGCCTGCAAGGATATGAGTATGTCCCAGCTGCATGAACTGATTTCGGAACATGAAAAAGAGCATGAAAACGGACATGAAGAAAGAGACAGCCATTCAGAGGAAGAACATATGGAGTCTGAAAACCATATAGAAGAAGACAACCATATTGAACAGGAACATTATGAAAAAGACGCAGCGCAAAGCAACCCGGAACATTCTGTGCAGGAGGAAAGCCCGCCCCATCAGAAAAACCCGGCAGAGGGCGGTCATGCGGAGCAGGAGGACCATCCGGGGAAAAAACGGCATAGTAAAAACGGGCACAGATAACCGTTCCATCTGCAAATACCGTTTAAAGCGATCCATCTGTGCTTATTTTTCATCCTCCCCAACATTGACACTGTATACCATTCGTAGTAGAATAAAAAAATTGAAAGAAGGTATATATGGCCACTACACCCACACAAATCAGAATAGAGGACAGCACAAAAAAACAAGCAATAGAGCTTTTAGAAGGCTTAGGACTTAATCTATCCGATGCAGTGAACATGTTCCTTAGACAAGTGATTTTACAAAACGGTATTCCGTTTGAAGTGAAGTATCCCGAATTCAGGCCAGAAGTAATTGAAGCCATGGAAGAAGCAAAAAAGCTCAGCAAAGATCCCGGTACAAAACGGTACAATAGCTTTTCGGAAGCATTAGAGGACATAGACTTATGAAATATGCATTGGTGCTTTCCTCCAAATTCAAAAAAGGATTAAAAGCTGCTAAAAAGCGGGGTTTAAATATTTCTTTGTTGAATTCTATTGTGGATAAATTGTTACAAGGTATACCGCTTGATGAACATTACAAAGACCATGCATTAAAAGGAAATTGGGACGGATTCAGAGAATGTCAAATACAGCCAAATTGGTTGTTAATCTATCTCATAGAAGATGATATTTTGACATTAACACTTGTTGATACCGGAACACATGCAGATTTATTCAAAAAGTAACCAAATAAATTCACACCACACCAAAAGGCATTAACAGAATCACTCGTTAGTGCCTTTTATTGTAACTGCAAACTATCACCAACTGAGATCGTTAGTCTCTACCATCCCATATAAAAACCTTCATATCGCTCAAAGCGTTTTTTAAAAATGCTCTAAAGCAAAAAATTCATATACCCCCTCTCGCCCGCCGCCCACTCAAAACCGTACATCCTGCCAAAACGTAGTCAGGGTGCATCCAGGCGTCCGGA